>CAIZHT010000235.1 GCA_903932885.1 uncultured Actinomycetes bacterium | reverse complement strand
TATCGACTTCGATATTGAAATTGCAGTTATGGTGGCTCGTTCACCACACGGTCAAGCAACTACATGGACGCCAACTCAAACGGTTCAAAAAGATGGCATATGCACAATGACGATTACTCCAGCACCAGATCTTTCCGAAGACCTCAGTAGAAAAGCGCAAAAGTTGGCGCTAGATATTGCGGCCCATGTAGGTGTCGTTGGAGTTATGGCTGTTGAAATGTTTGTCCGTGGTGATCAACTTTATGTAAATGAACTTGCCATGCGTCCACACAATTCAGGTCATTGGACAATTGATGGCGCAAAGACATCACAATTCGAACAACATCTAAGAGCTGTTCTTGATTTACCTTTGGGCGATCCATCGATGAGCGCGCGCAACGTCGTTATGGGAAATATTCTCGGTGGAGAGAAAGAAGATATGTATCGTCCATATTTACATCTCATGGCGCGCAACCCTGATCTCAAGTTCCACCACTACAGAAAAGAGGTTAAACCTGGGCGCAAGATTGGCCACATTAACGCTTTAGGTGATCATCTCGTAGAATTGCGTGCAGATGTAGAACATGCCTTGGCCTATATGAGTGGAGAGATTGATGAGTGATGTAGCAATCATCATGGGATCAGATTCTGATTGGCCAATTATGGAAGATGCAGCAAAAGTTCTTGATTCCCTTGGCATCTCATATAGCGCTGAAGTTGTCTCGGCTCATCGCATGCCCCTCGAAATGGTTGAGTTTGCACAAAGTGCGGCAAGTAAAGGTTTCAAAGTAATAATCGCTGGCGCTGGTGGCGCAGCGCATCTTCCAGGAATGGTTGCATCCCTTACCGCCTTACCTGTTATCGGCGTTCCAGTTGCTCTCAAAAATCTTGATGGAATGGATTCACTTCTCTCGATAGTACAAATGCCTGCGGGAGTACCGGTTGCAACTGTTGGAGTTGGTAATGCAAAGAATGCAGCGCTCCTAGCAGCTCGAATTCTTGGGATTAGCGATAAAGATATTTCATCGAAAGTAAGTAAGGCTTTAGAAGATTTGAATTCAGAAGCAAAAGCAAAAGGTGCCAGTCTTAGCGCTAAGCGAAATCAGAAGACTGGTTTTTAGTTCATTTCTTTCGATATTCAATAGCAGGGCAGCGATCCATAATCGCAATCAGGCCAGCTTCTACCGCTCTGGCAACAGCTTCATGATCAATAACATCTAACTGAAGCCATACCGCTTTTGCGCCAATTGCAATTGCTTCATCAACGACCGTGCCAACTAATTTAGAATTTACAAAACAATCCACAACATCGACTGCAATAGGAATCTCTGCGAGAGTTTTGTATCCAGTCTCTCCATGAACCGTTTCTGCGCGCGGATAGACAGGAATGATGTGATGGCCTTTATCTTGCAAAAGCTTTGAGACTCCATACGCGGCACGCTCAGGGTTATTTCCAAGTCCAACCACAGCCCATGTTTTCATTGCAAGAACTGCATCAATATCTTCTTGCGAATTAATCGGTACGCCCCAATGCGTGAACTCGCCATCCTGCACTACGCCACTTGTCACGATCGAGCATATTTCGACCATCGATGAGGAATTTGGATTTTACAAGTTGACCTATAGCGCCGGGATCTAATTCTCGATATTCCTTCCATTCAGTCAAATGCAAAATCGCATCTGCATCTTTGACTGCAACTTTTACATCCTCTTCGAATGCAAGAGTTGGGAAACGCTTTCGTGCAGGTTCAATACCTTTAGGGTCATGTACAACAACTTTTGCACCAGCAGCATGTAATTGTGCAGCGATATCTAAGGCTGGGG
>CAIZHT010000234.1 GCA_903932885.1 uncultured Actinomycetes bacterium | reverse complement strand
CCTTGCCACGCTTTTCTTTCGTCAGATTTTCCAATTAGTTCTAACCATTGCATCCATGAAGAAAGCGCTTTGATGAAGTGGGAAAGCATCGCTAAATCCGCATGATTTTCTGGTGGCCTATATCCCCAATCAACAAATGACCACGGTAAATCGTGTGATCCATCTTTATTTATTAGTTTTGAAAGCCCTTCAATATTTGCACGAGCAGATTCTTCAAACTCATAAAGGATTGCGGTGTCACCCTCTTCTATCGCGATCTGCAAACATGCTGTAGTCCACATCGCGGCATATGTTCCAAGATAAATAAGTTCTCCAGGACCAGAGCCTGCAACAATTCCATCTTCACGCGCAGATGCGGCTGCATGTAAAATCGCACGCTTTACTAATGTGTAATCACCCCAACCTGCGGTCAATATATTGAGTGCAGATGTCACAACATCGCCTACCCATTCAGCGCGTTCACGAATTGAATCAACGAGCGCGTCCTCTGCAGAAGATCGCAGAGTTTCGATTCCTACTTGCCAAATTTTGTTGAGTATTGGATCTGACGTTGTTAGGAATCCCAAAGGCTCACCCAAAAAATCTCTTTCTAGAAATTCTTGGTTACTTACTTTTACTTTTCCTTTGGTTGTAACTCTTATTTCTATAAATTTAGCGCCCATCGACTGGAAAGGCTCAATCTTTGTTTTGCCTGCTGCTACTGCGAAGTGTTGAATCATTCGTGTTGCGCCTGCAGAAAGTGGCACAACTGGTGAAACTTCTCCGTGTGGTGTCATTCGTTCGGCATATGCAATCTTTACCTCTGCGCCAAATTCACTCTCAATCACAACACTGAAATAGCCAATGCGGATTTTTCCTAAGTCATAGCGCACCCATGTGCCATCAGCGTCATCGCGTGGATCCGGGTTGAGGTCGGCCAATAAATATTGTGACGCGAGATCGTCATATTTATATCCGGTAAATGTTTCTCTAAATGTTCCTCGCGCCATCTCATTAGGAATAATTGTTGGAAGTTGCGGAATACGTAATTCTGATTGCGTGAGCGGCCCAGTTAGCTCTAATAAACCATCGACGGAGCCAACTTCTTTCCACGTTACTTGATCCCTTCTTGGCTCTTCTAACCATTCAACCCAGCCTAAAAGCGCGCTAATTCGGAGCCCTGTTGCAGCGTATTCAAGAATTTCCTGTGCTCTCCAATGGAGAGAAATTGGGACGCTGTTTTTAGAAAGACGCATCCAAACAAAATTGGGAAGTGGGGCCATCGTGCGAGTCTTAAGGAATTCACCGTGAGCGAATATTGAAATCGTGTGAACACCTTTGGTGAGGGAGAAGTTTTGCGAGTAATACTCGGGAAAATGTGACGAGAAGCGAACAGGACCACGAACTTTAACTTCACCATCAATTATCAACTGAAAATTTCCGCTTGATGCAATATCAAATGTATATATACCTTCTTCAACATCTACCGTTGAAGCAAATAAGACATGTAGGTCTGATTGGCGAGTGGGGTTTGATACCCAAAAAGCATCTCTGAAACCTTCAGGCTCACTCTTCCGTCTTATTTCACCTGCAGGTTTTCCGAAGTATCCAGGGACGCCAAAGGCATCAATATCGGCATCATCTAGAGAACTATTCTCACTCACGGCAATAGTTTCAGATCAATAATCCAATCTTCCATTGTTGGAAGAGGGCTGGCAATATTTGTGCTTTTGAAATGCCACTCCCCATCAGTAGTGCTCATAATTTTTTCGCTTCTTACGACTTTCCCATTTCGAGGATTCATAATTTCCATTGAATAAGGCGAATTCTTTTCTAACTTTTGAAAAACAATCGTTGCAAGTTCAAAAGAAATACCCATTTCAGCAGGTGCCATACTCACTGGTGGAAAATATGCAATGAGATTATTGCCAGATTTTCCTGCCCACGGACGATATGGGTGATCAAGGTCCGCATTTACTTTCATTGAATCATTAGCTGGTACAAAACCATTCCAATGTATTGATCGCAAATATTGCGCAGCTAAACCTAATTGAGTAGCACCGGGAAGCAATGAAGCCTCTTGCCAAGGAATCCAGCCCCACATTGCACCTGGACTTGTCTCGTCATCATGAAATGCCCAAATTCCTTGTGCACCATATGTATGTCCTGCGGCACCTTGAAGTAAGTGTGTCCAAAATAGATAGCGCTGCAACATGGCGGGTGAGCCACCTGCGATTCCTTCGTAGCAAACTTCACTATTTATTACAGGAAGTTTTGAATCACGTTGTGCTTTGTTGAGAGCACCTAGTGTTGCCTTTACAACATT
>CAIZHT010000233.1 GCA_903932885.1 uncultured Actinomycetes bacterium | reverse complement strand
TCATCCATCTTGAATCAGAAAACTTTATAAAGCCAGGAATGCGCGAACTTGTCACATGGTGCACAACAGTTGAGCAAGCTATTACTGCGTGTGCCTAAATGAATAACGCATTAGCAATCACTGTCAAACTTCCTGTCTCAATCGATAAAGCGTGGGCAGCAATACAAGATTGGGAATCTCAAAGTAATTGGATGTTGCTTACCAAAGTGTGGGTAACCTCTGAAATCAGAGAAGGTATCGGCACTGAGATCGAGGCATTCACTGGTCTCGTTCCGAGTAAGAAATTTCTTGGGATCTTAGATTCGATGCGCGTGACACAATGGAATCCACCGTACTCTTGTGAAGTTTTACATACAGGAAAAATTATTAAGGGCACAGGACTATTCCGACTTGAGAAGATCAATGACACAGAAACTCTTTTCCATTGGTCAGAGATTGTGATTGCACCGCGAGCGCTCTTCTTGCTCACCCTTCCAGGCTTGTATCTCGGTGTGAGAATCTCTTTGAGCAGGTTTGCACGAGCCCTTGTAGGAACTGGCACACCAGGCGAGTAATCTCATCCATTATGAGCGAATCCCAAAGCGTCGCGCAGGCACTTGCCTCGCTGCCCGAGGAAGAGCGCATCATTTTGACAATGCACTTTTTGAAGTCAATGTCGGCGCAAGAGATTGCCACCGTGCTTGGAGTACCAGAACGCTCCGTTAGCGCCCTCATAATCAGCGGTAAAGGGCGAATCAGCCTCATTCTTGGCCTTTAGATCAGCACGATTTCGCGCAAGTGCGCTTTATGCGAGATACTTCTCCTCTTATACCCATGCTCGCTACGGCGCACTTCTGAGTGCGCGATGTGAGCCAACTAAGGAGTGACCAGATGGCTGCCATGAAACCCCGCACTGGCGATGGACCCATGGAAGTTACAAAAGAGGCTCGCTCCCTAGTCATGCGAATTCCACTCGAAGGTGGCGGACGTTTAGTTGTAGAAATGAATGCCGAAGAGGCAAATAATCTCAGCGCAGCGCTTCATGCAGCTGTTTCACTCATCAAAAAATAGAGCGTAGCTTTTAGCGCTATGAAAGATGCTTTTGCACAATCTGCACCGATAACTCTTGAAAGTGCTGTGCGCTCGCAAGCAATAGCGCTCTCCTATTCAAAGAATGAAAATAGTGAGTTTGTCATTGAAGGACCATCCAAACTAGTTTCTGCGATCGAAAAACACTTCGAACTTCTTCTCCTAGATGAACTTTCATTTTTCTCACCTTCAGGAAAAGCAGGCGAACTATTTGAAATTCCAGTAAGTGCAACTGATTCTGAGACCGAAAGAATTTTCCTAGTTGGTTTAGGCGATAAGAGTCTGGCTTCTATCCGACTTGCAGCTGCTTCAATTGGTCGAAAAGTCAGAGGTAAGAATATTAAAGTTTTTTCAGCATGTACTGATGGAGTACATGAATTGCATGCATTTGCTGTATCCATAACTTTAGGTGCGTATACATGGAATTTGAAGAGCGAAAAGGAAGAGAAGTACCCCGAGTTATTCATTGCAACTAATGATCAAGAGACTCTCGATGATGCAGTAGTTATTGCAAAATCTATCTGCCTTGCACGCGACCTTGTTCACACACCTTCGAATATCAAAAATCCAGCGTGGTTAGCGCAAGAAGCGGTAAAGCTCGGTAAAGAATTTGATTTTGAGGTCAAAGTTCTATCTGGCAAAGAACTTGCAGAGTTTGGCGGATTGCGTGCAGTTGGAAATTCATCACCAAAGCCTGGCCCCCGCTTCGTGCAACTTTCTTACCAACCTCGCAGTTCTAAGAAAAATGTGAATGCGCTTGAGCATGTTGTTTTAGTTGGCAAGGGAATTACCTTTGATACTGGCGGAGTTTCATTGAAGCGCCCGTATGACACCATGATTGCGATGAAGAGCGATATGGCAGGTGCAGCCGCAATTCTTGCAACGGTCAGTGCGATTGCTCAATTACAGCCAAAAGTGCGTGTTACCGCGCTTATGATGCTTGCAGAAAATGCATTATCTGGAACCTCGCAACGCCCAAGTGATGTCATCACACACTTTGGAGGAACTACCGTTGAAGTAATAAATACAGATGCTGAAGGTCGCTTGGTTTTAGCTGATGGTCTTGCATACGCTGATAAACATTTAGATCCTGATTACTTAGTAGATATCGCAACACTTACTGGTGCCGCAACACTTGGACTTGGCCGTCAATATGCCGCGATGTATACCCGTGATAGCGAACTAGCAAAAGAGTTAGTGGCTATTGGCGAAGAATCTGGTGACAAAGTTTGGCATATGCCACTTATCGATGACTATCAAGATTCACTTATCAGTGATATT
>CAIZHT010000232.1 GCA_903932885.1 uncultured Actinomycetes bacterium | reverse complement strand
TTCTTGTGACTCTGACATCAAAATCTCTTCAGGAGAAAGTGAGGGGTCGCGCAATGGAACTTTATCGAGTTGTACTTTCATTCCACCGCTACCACCTGAAGCAAGCTCTGAAGTTGCACACGAAAGTCCTGCGCCACCTAAGTCTTGAATACCAACAACTAAATCTTCCGCAAAGATTTCAAGAGAGCATTCGATTAGGACTTTTTCTACAAATGGATCTCCTACTTGAACACTTGGACGCTTAGTAGAACCACCATCACCAAATGTCTCTGAGGCAAGTACGGATACTCCGCCAATTCCATCGCCACCGGTTTTTGCGCCGTAGAGAACAACTAAATTCCCTGCACCTGCAGCCTTTGCTAATTTGATATCGCTATGGCGCATAACTCCGACACAGAGTGCATTTACTAATGGATTTCCGATATATGTTTCATCAAATACAACTTCGCCGCCAATATTTGGCAGTCCTAAGCAGTTTCCATAACCGCCAACACCAGCAATAATTCCTGGCAATACACGGCGCGTATCCGCTGCATCTGCAGGGCCAAATCGCAATGGATCCATTACTGCAATTGGGCGAGCACCCATTGTTAAAATATCGCGCACGATTCCACCAACTCCAGTTGCAGCACCTTGGTATGGCTCAACAAAAGATGGGTGGTTGTGGGATTCAATTTTGAATGTGACTGCATAACCTTGACCAACGTCGACAACACCAGCGTTCTCACCAATACCAACTAATAGAGCGTCGGACTTCGGTGCTTTCTCGCCAAATTGTTTGAGGTGAACTTTCGAAGATTTGTACGAGCAGTGCTCTGACCACATCACCGAATACATTGCTAATTCTGATGACGTTGGGCGGCGTCCTAAAATTTCTTTGATGCGCGCGTATTCATCGGGTTTTAGTCCCAATTCTTTGAATGGCTGGGCTGTATCTGGATGTGCAATTGCTTGTGCAACGGTATCGAGTGACATTACTTCACCATCGCATTCAGAATCGAAGTAAAGAATCCCAAGCCATCAGCTGATGGCCCAGTCAATGCATCGATTGCATGTTCTGGGTGAGGCATAAGGCCAACAACATTTCCACGAGCATTTGTAATTCCTGCAATCAGATTACGTGATCCATTTGGATTTTCACCAACATAGCGGGCAATGATATGCCCATCTCCTTCAAGGGAAGCAAGTGTCGCATCATCACATTGGAATGAACCTTCACCATTTTTGAGTGGAATAAGTATTTCTTGACCTTTGGAAAAGGATGAAGTCCATGGTGTATTTGTATTTTCAATTGAGATTACTTGATCTTTGCAGAGAAAATGAAGATCCGAATTACGAGTAAGTGCACCTGGCAATAAGTGTGATTCGCATAGAACTTGGAAACCATTGCAAATTCCAAGAAGTGGCATTCCCTTGTTTGCTTGTTCAATAATTGATGTCATGACAGGTGCGAAGCGAGAAATTGCACCGCAGCGTAAGTAATCACCATAAGAAAATCCACCAGGCAAAATAACTGCATCTACATTCTTGAGATCAGCATCTCCATGCCAGAGTTCAACAGCCTCTGATCCGCCTGCACGCACAGCGCGTGCGGCATCTCGATCATCGAGTGTGCCCGGAAAAGTTACAACGCCAACTCTCATTACTTCTCTACTCTCACAACATAGTTTTCGATAACAGGATTGGAGAGTAAAACTTCTGCAGCCTTTTCTACCTCTGCAAGCTGCGCGGGTGTTGGCTCCCCCGCTACTTCAATTTCAAAACGTTTTCCTTGGCGCACTGATGTTGCGAAAGTAAATCCAAGACGTGGAAGCGCTGATGCAACTGCATTTCCTTGTGGGTCAAGAATTTCTGGCTTGAGCATTACATCCACCACGATCTTTGCCATTGTGCGCTCCCTTTTCTTAGAACTTGCTGCCGGTAATTCGAAAAAACGCTTCTTCGTAACGAAGTGCGCTCTTCTCTACGATCTCATCTGGTAACTCTGGCGGTGGACTATTTCTATCCCATCCACTCGCTACTAGATAATCACGTAAGAATTGTTTGTCATAGGAAGGCTGCGCGCCTCCCGGTTTCCATGTGGATTGGTCCCAGAAGCGTGATGAATCAGGAGTCAGGGCTTCATCTCCTAAAAGAACTTCACCTTCGCTATTTCGGCCAAATTCAAATTTTGTATCAGCAAGGATAATTCCACGAGATTGTGCAAATTCAGCAGCAGTCTCATAAAGCTTGATAGTTAGATTCTTGAGAGTTTGTGCATCATCTGCTCCAATAATTTTTACCGCTGAGTTAAAATCAATATTTATATCGTGATCACCAACGTCAGCCTTTGTAGCAGGCGTGAAGATGCTCGTTGGTAATTGTGAGCCATCTAGTAATCCTGCTGGAAGTGCATTTCCGCACACTGCAGAGTTCTGTTGGTATTCACTCCAACCACTACCTGTTAGATAACCACGAGCGACGCATTCGATTTCAAACATTTCTAAAGGTTGAACAATAATTGCTCTATCTTCAACTTCATCTGGGACATCTGTTGATACAACGTGATTTGGAATTATATCTTCGAGTAAATCAAACCAAAATAGTGATAGTTGAGTAAGTACAGCGCCTTTACCAGGTATCTCTGTAGGCATTACCCAGTCGTAAGCCGAGATGCGATCAGATGCAACGAGCAAAATATGATTGAGATTATTTGTATAAAGATCGCGAACTTTTCCGGTACGCAGATGTGTCCACCCAGGTATTGAAGGCGCTGGCGGTGGACCAGCTATGCCGAAGCCGCTCACCTAATAGAGCCGGGCTTGTACTGCACTGCTGCAGGGTGCGCGGAAGTAATCGCTTCAATGCGACTAACAACTCGAGCAACTTGTTGGCGAGCATCGCCAGTAAATTCAATTGGATCACTCAAAAGTGCATCGAGTGCTTCTTTGTCTAAAGGTAAACGTGTGTCATTAGCGAGTGCGTCAAGAAGAGTATTGCTCTTACCTTCGCGCATATGTAGCGCCGCTTTGACTGCATGCTCTTTGATTACTTCGTGTGCAACTTCGCGTCCAACTCCTGCTTTTACTGCAGCCATAAGAATCTTTGTAGTTGCAAGGAATGGCAGGTATCGTGAAATTTCTGCATCGATTACTTCAGGGAATGCTCCAAACTCATTGATAACAGTGAGCATTGTTTCGAGTAATCCATCAATTGCATAAAAAGCATCAGGGATAGCAACGCGGCGCACAACACTGCATGAAACATCGCCTTCATTCCATTGATCGCCAGCGAGTTCGCTCACCATGGATGCATAGCCTCGTAGA
>CAIZHT010000231.1 GCA_903932885.1 uncultured Actinomycetes bacterium | reverse complement strand
GGTCGCAAGCGATTGTAAAGATGTATGAAGTTGATCCAACACCAGAGAGCCAGGCTGGCGCTCGTCGTGCAGCCTCTGAATTTGCGACATATGTTCATGATTTGATGATTGCCCGAAAAAAGAAACCCGGTAGCGACCTGATCAGCGAATTAGCGATTGTGGAAGAAGCAGGGGAAAAACTCAATACACACGAACTAATTGCAACGTGCATTCTTTTGCTCAATGCTGGCCATGAGGCAAGCGTCAATGGCTTTGGTAATGGAATCGTTGCTGCTTACAAGGAAGAATCCCAATGGGAACTTCTCAAAAAGGATCCATATGCCATTTCAACGACTGCAATCGAAGAATTCTTGCGCTTTGATGCCCCACTTCACTTCTTCGATAGAACGGCAACTGAAGATACAGAAATTGGTGGAGTAGAGATCACAAAGGGTCAGAAGATTGTAAGCCTGCTCGGTTCTGCTAATCGTGATGAAGATGTTTTTGAAAATCCAAATACGATGAATTTGCTGCGCGATCCAAATCCACATATTGGTTTTGGAGCAGGAATCCACTTCTGTCTTGGTGGACCCCTTGCACGTCTAGAAATGAATATCTCACTTCCAGCACTTTTCTCTCGCTTCCCACATATGAGCCTTGTCGGTGAAGCAACACGTAGGCCAACGTTTTCGCTACGAGGTTATGAAAAGATTCCAGCCACCATCAATTGAAAGGTAAATACATGAATATTATTCTTGATGTTGATACAGGAGTTGATGATGCATTTGCGCTCCTCTTTGCTGCACGCTCTCCTCTAGTAAATCTCATCGGAATTACATGCGTTGATGGAAATACAAATTTGGATAATGTCGTTGCAAACACTCTGACTGTTCTCGATGCTGCAGGTGCTGGCGATATTCCTGTAGCACGAGGGGCTGCAAGACCACTCATAGAGCTTCCGAGTTATGCAGAGTTTGTCCATGGATCTGATGGAATGGTTGAAATGCAATCGAAAGATTCCAAACGCACCCTTGATCCTCGTTCTGCAATTGAATTAATGAGGGATCTCATCAATGCTAGTTCTGAGCCAGTGACTCTTGTTCCGATTGGACCACTTACAAATATCGCACTCTTCCTAAGAGCATTTCCTGATGCGGCTAGCAAACTGGAGAGAATCGTTCTCATGGGTGGCTCAGCATCAGTTGGAAATGCAACTGCAACAGCAGAATTTAACATTTGGCATGATCCAGAGGCTGCCGCTGTTGTTTTCACTAGTGGCGTTCCAATCACCATGTATGGATTAGATGTTTTCACTGATTTACAGATGACCCCTGATGATGCTAAAAATCTGATTGCTAAAGGAGATAAGACTTCACTCTTTGCGGGAACCCTTGTTGACCGATTCATCAAACAAATGGGACATGATGTAACTCTTGGAGATTACGGCGCTGTAGCAACAGCGATTGCACCACATTTGGCTCATACAAAAAGTCTAAGAGTGGTTGTAGATACCACTCATGGACCAAATCGCGGACAGACAGTGTGTGATCACAGACCGTATGCCGATATCGCCCCAGAATCTGCGCACACAAATGCACCAAAAGTAGATGTTGTTCTCGAGATCGATATCAAAGCAATGAAAGATTTGTGGCTTAAAACAATTACTGGAAACTAAATCCCTATCGGGTGCCAGACTGTTTTATACTCCATAAATGCGAGCATTCTTTGAGGGGTATCTGAAGTAGAGAATTTATGTATTCTCTTCAGGTTATCTGCTCCAGAGACACGCACTTCCTTATCCAAATCCTTAGATAGGCCAGTTGCATCAATTGCATCGACATCCATATGCGCGCCCATCCATGGTGCAAGCTCGCTTGTGATTCCAGTAAGAATGTTTACAACCCCGCCTGGCAAATCACTAGTCGCCAGCGCCTCACTCAGTGTCACAGCGCAGAGTGGAAACTTTTGGCTTGCAACTACTACTGCAGTATTTCCACCAGCAATGACTGGAGCAATTGCTTGAACGAGTCCTAGTAACGAACTTTTTTGTGCTGGAAAAATCCCGACCACACCGACTGATTCAGGAATCGTAAAGTTATAAAACGGACCCGAAATAGGATTGGTGGATCCCGCAACTGTTGAAATTTTGTCACACCAACCCGAATACCAAACCCAGGTATCAATTGCTTGGTCAACTTGCTTCTTGGCAGCAACTCGAGTAACTCCTTCAAGCAATGCAATCTCTTCAACAAACTCTTCACTACGTGCTTCCATCATCTCTGCAATACGATAAAGAATTTGAGAGCGATTGAATGCAGTTGCTCCACTCCAGCCACCAAATGCGCTACGGGCAGCAGTGACAGCATCACGTAAATCTTTTCGTGATGCCTGAGCAGGGTTAGCTATAAAATTTGATTTCGCATCAGTAACCTCATAGGTGCGTCCAGATTCACTTCGAGGAAATGCTCCCCCAATATAGAGTTTGTATGTTTTACGGATATCAATTCTCATTATTTTTCTCCGCCCTTCAAATATGCTGCTAAGCCATGGCGTCCGCCTTCGCGACCCCAACCGGATTCTTTATATCCACCAAATGGGCTTGCCGGATCAAACTTATTGAATGTATTTGCCCAAATAACTCCCGCTTTGAGTTGCTTTGCAGCCCAGAGGATTCGAGAACCTTTCTCGGTCCATACACCTGCAGATAGGCCATAAGGAGTGTTATTTGCTTTATCGATTGCCTCTTGAGGCGTTCTAAATGTTAGAACTGAAAGTACTGGTCCAAAAATTTCTTCTTGTGCGATTCGGTTTGCTTGCGTTACACCTGTAAATATTGTTGGTGGATACCAGAAACCTTTCTCAGGTAATGAGCACTCTGGACTCCAGCGATGCGCTCCTTCTGCATCCCCGCTCGAAGAAATTTCCTTGATACGCGCTAGTTGCGCAGCAGAGTTGATTGCACCTAAATCAGTGTTTTTATCGAGAGGATCTCCTACTCGAATCTGAGAAATACGTCGCTTGAGTTTTTCAATCAATTCATCGTGCACATTCTCTTGAACTAGAAGTCGTGATCCAGCACAACACACATGACCTTGGTTGAAGAAAATTCCGCTAACAATTCCTTCAACTGTTTGATCTATTGGTGAATCATCAAAGACAATATTGGCGCCTTTACCGCCCAATTCAAGTGTTGCGCTCTTACCTGTTCCGGCAATAGCGCGTGCAATTCCTTTTCCAACACCTGTAGAACCAGTAAATGCAATTTTATCTATGTCAGGATGATTTACGAGTGCAGATCCAGTAGCACCATCACCTGTAACAATATTTACAACTCCGGCAGGAAGACCGGCTTGTTGGCATACCTCTGCAAATAAAAGTGCAGTAAGTGGTGTTGTCTCAGCAGGTTTGAGGACAACCGTATTGCCAGTTGCCAGCGCTGGTGCAACTTTCCAGGCAAGCATGAGAAGTGGAAAATTCCAAGGAATGATCTGACCCACAACACCATGAGGGCGAGGATTGTCTCCCGCTCCTGCATACTTTAATTTATCTGCCCAACCGGCATGATAGAAAAAATGCGCAGCAGCAAGTGGAATGTCAATATCTCTTGTCTCGCGAATTGGTTTTCCATTATCCATTGTTTCTAGTACGGCGAACTCACGAGCACGCTCTTGCATGATGCGTGCGATTCTAAAAAGATATTTACCTCGCTCCTGAGGAGCCATTTTTGACCAAACTTTTGTGTATGCACTGCGAGCAGCAATAACAGCCTTATCTACATCACTTGCTTGTGCATATGCAATCTTTGAGAGAATTTTCTCAGTTGCAGGATTGATCGTATTGAATGTCTTTGAGCCTTTAGCAGCCACAAACTTTCCATTGATGAATAGACCATACTGCGCACTAATATCAACGATTGATGTTGATTCAGGTGCTGGAGAGTATTCAAATGTCATTTCTAATCCAATGTCACATAGTTAGGGCCGGCGTAGTTGCCATTTCGCAATTTCATTCTTTGCATAAGTAAATCATTGAGTAGAGCACTTGCTCCGATTCGAAATAGCTTTGGCGTCAACCACTCTTCACCCGCAGTTTCGCGAACAAGGACTAATTGCTTGATTGCATCCTTAGTCGTGCGAATACCTCCTGCTGGCTTAACGCCAATTCGAATACCAGTCATCGCATGCCAATCTCTCACTGCCTCCAACATGACCAAAACTACGGGAGCTGTTGCCGCTGGAGAGATTTTCCCAGTACTTGTCTTGATGAAATCCGCTCCCGCAGCCATTGCTAGATGGGATGCTTTGCGCACATTGTCCAAAGTGACGAGCTCGCCAGTCTCAAGAATGACTTTGAGGTGAGCGCGATCTCCGCATAATTCTTTGATAAACACGATTTCAGAAAAGACTTTCACAAGGTCGCCAGAGAGAAATGCTCCCCGATCAATCACCATATCAATTTCGGTTGCACCATTATTGAGCGCATCTAACGTGTCTTGTTTCTTCACTTCTAAACTTGCTCGCCCAGATGGGAATGCAGTGGATACTGCAGCCACCGGTATTGATTGTCCGCCTATTGAATCCAAATGTTTTCTTGCAGTTGCAACCTTGTCATTGTAAACGCAAATTGCACCAACACTTGGAACGCTGGAATCTGTTGGATCAGGATGAACTGCCTTAGTACATAGAGCTCTTACTTTTCCATCAGTGTCTGAACCCTCAAGAGTTGTTAGATCTATCATTGAGATTGCGCAATCTATAGCCCATTTTTTGCTTGCAGTCTTAATGCTTCTTGTGCCAAGCATCGCTGCACGTGATTCTGCGCCGACTTGATCAACTCCGGGAAGTTGTTTTAGAAAACGTCGTATTGACGAATCTGTTCCCTCAACTAATTGCACCGTCAAATTATATCTGATGAATGATTCTCGTGAGAAGGGAATGCGATGCATTACTCTTGTAAATGTACCTATTTTCGTTAGCATTGACGCTCTTAGACGAATATTTACAAATATAGAGGAGTAACAAAGAGATGACCCAAATTCCTATCATTTTAGATTGCGATCCCGGTCACGATGATGCGCTTGCCATTATTTTGGCAGCATACAATCCAAAAATTGATTTACGAGGAATCGTTACAGTTTCAGGAAATGGCGCAATTGATAAAGTTACATACAACGCCCTCAGTATTTGTACACTCGCAAATATAAGAGTTCCTGTTGCACAAGGTTCAGGTGTTTCGATTTTGGGATCTGCCGAAGCTGCTACTGATATTCATGGTGAAACCGCACTCGATGGTGCGCCACTTCCTAAGCCAAACTTTGAACTTTCTAAAGAAGGCGGCATCGAGCTTATGGCTCGATTAGTTCGCGAATCCAATGAACCAATCACAATAGTTGCAACTGGCCCTCTAACAAATGTTGCAATTCTTCTCAAGCTATATCCAGAATTGAAAAGTAAAATCAGAGAAATTGTTTTTATGGGTGGAAGTGCATCGCGTGGAAATCGCACGCCTTATGCTGAATTCAATATCTGGATGGATCCTGAAGCCACAGATATTGTCTTACATTCAGGTTTGAAATTAACGATGTGTGGCCTCGACGTCACCCATCAGGCCCTCGTCACCAAAGAGGTCTTTGCACGTCTTGAAGCGCTAAAGAGTGATCTTTCAAGAACAATTATTGGTCTGCTCAAATTTTTTGCTCAAACATATAACGATGTCTTTGAGATGCCTGATCCACCCCTGCACGACCCGGTTGCTATTGCCGTACTTATTGATCCAAGCGTTGTATCGTCGCGATTCGTCAATGTCGAAGTTGAATTAGATGGAAAGTTCACCCGCGGTGCAACTGTGGTCGATATATATAAGCGCGAGGAGCGTAGCGCCAATACAACTGTTGCACTCAATCTTGATGCAAAGAAATTCTGGGATCTAATGATTGATGCAATAGAGGCTGCAGGAAAGTCCTAAATCTTTCCAGCACTTCTATCGAAGGCAATAATCTCTCTCAGGCCTTGAATTGCTGTCTCCAATAGTGGATCAAGTGAAATTACTGGACCGATTCCGTGCATCATCATGATTCCACCAGCGCGCTTTCTCAACATAGAAGAGATTACAAAAATTGCAGATGCTTCCATCTCGGAGCAGATCGCTCCCCCGATTTCCCATGCTTTCCAGCGATCTTGGAGATTGCGAGCAACGCCCATTCTCTCTGGTTCATGCTGACCATAAAAAGAGTCTTTAGATTGAGTTATTCCAGTGCGAAATTTTACGCCAGTCTTCTTTGCTGCGCGCTGTAGCGCTTGCGTCAGATCTAGATCCGCAACAGCAGGAAATTCAATTGGCATGTAATGAATAGATGTTCCTTCGTCTCGAATGGCACCTGAAATAATTGCAAGTTCACCTGAAACGATATCTTTTTGAATGGCACCAGAAGTTCCGACACGAATGAATGTGTCTGCGCCAACAATTGCTAATTCCTCAACTGCAATCGCAGCTGATGGGCAGCCAATTCCTGTAGAAGTCACAGAAACTTTTTCACCATCGAGATAGCCTGTGTATGTCACGTACTCACGATTAGATGCAACTAATTTCGCATCATCGAATAGGGCAGCAATGGGTGCGCAACGGCCTGGATCGCCTGGGAGTAACACATAACGACCGACATCACCCGGTGCTAATTGAACGTGATACTGCTTTCCATTGGCTTCCATTTATAACTCCTTGCTTAGTTGGTCTGCTTTTATTAATTCTCGAACTCCTGCAATTGCCGTTTCGATCAATGGCTCAAGTGAACCAAATGGACCTTCACCGTGCATAGCCATGATTCCTCCTGCTCGAACTTTGAGCGTTGATGCAACAATAAAAAGTGCAGCAGCCTCCATCTCCGAACAAATCGCGCCACCAACCTGCCACGCATGCCAACGATCTAAGAGTCGAGTTGTCACACCAGATCGCTCTGGTTCGACCTCGCCGTAAAAAGAATCCTTTGATTGAGAAATGCCAAGGGCATGCGGCAAGCCTGCTTTTTGTGCAGCGCTTCGAAGTGCAGCAACAATCTCCATATCTGCAAGTGCTGGAAATGCAATTGGTAAATAATGAATTGAAGTTCCTTCATCGCGAATAGCACCTGTAACAATTGCTAAATCACCAGATTTGGTTCCAGGTTGAATTGCTCCCGATGTTCCAACCCTAATGAAAGTATCAGCACCAACTCGTACTAATTCTTCTAATGCGATTGCAGATGACGGGCATCCGATTCCTGTAGAGGTAACCGAGACTTTTACTCCTTCTAGAAAACCTGTATAGGTAACATATTCACGATTTGTCGCAACATGAACAGCGCCTTCTAGGTGGCGAGCAATAATCTGCGATCGGCCAGGATCACCAGGAAGTAGCACATAACGGCCGACATCACCTTTTTGTAACTGAATGTGATATTGCTTGGCATCTGTATTGCTCATAGAGTGTTTACTCTTTCAATAAAGAAATCCATAAACACTTCAACATTTACTTTCATGGCAACCTTGGCATTTGCTGCTTTACCCATTGCTTTGAAGTGATCGGCAGATGTTTTTGCAATATTGTGGTCACCCTTTAGTTCAACTGTCACATAATAATCGAGATACTCAACCAATTCTGGCTTTATCAATAGTGCAGCAGCTAAAGGATCATTGATTGCACAGCCTTCGATACTTTGATATTCATCATGGAATTCCATATAGAAACGCGTGGAGTCGTCAATAAATTTTCGTACTGCGGGATTCTTGCTTTGAATGCGATCCATATGTCTTTTCTGGAATAAGCACTCATAGGTGACATCTAATGGAACTAAAGTAAATTTCAAGCCTGCTCGAATAACAACGTCAAAAGCATGCGGATCACAGAAAACGTTGTACTCCGAAGAAGGAGTTGCATTACCGGGGGCATGAATTGTCCCGCCCATAGATACAACATTTTTGATCAAGGGCACGATCGATGGATCACGCAAAATTGCAAGTGCAAGATTTGTCATTGGCCCAATGCATAGCAAGGTAATCTCACCTGGATACTTATGAATCAAATTTATGATGAGTTCAACGGCGGGTAGTTGAGATAGCTTCAGAGTTGGCTCCGAAAGGACGGCATAACCAAGCCCGCCATCACCATGAGTCTCTTCAGCTACTGATAAAGATTTCACTAACGGTTCTGATGCACCCCGAGCAATGGGAACAGTGACTAAATTGCAAAGTTCTGCAATTTGCAAAGCATTCTTTGCGCATTTATCGACTGTGGTATTTCCATGTGTAACCGTGATTGCCTCTATTGAAATTTCAGGAGATGCTGCAAGTAGAAGAATTGCCAATGCATCATCAATGCCAGGGTCGGTATCAAGAATTACTCTCATACGTACTCCCCTCCAGCCATAATTATCTAGTTTTCTTCTTAATTTATCTAAAAATAGAAAAAGCAATTAGGAGTGTATTTCTTTCTGCCACTTGAGAAGAATATCGAAGGCTTTATCAAAACTATCGACTACGTGACCTGCATCTTCTACACAACCGCGAACGAAAAGATTGATGCCTTTTCCATCAATCATATTTCTATCGCGAATAACTCGGGTATCTGTCACCAATCCGATCATTCCTTTTTTACTCTTGTCATGTTGCATCTCTGCCCAAAAGATTCCGATTTCATTAGCCGTTCCATCATCGACCATAGGACCATCAAGAAGAGCTAAGAGAACGTTTGCACCAAGTACTTCTCGGGCATCAGTTTCAAAAATGAACTTGGTGGTTACCGGATCTGGTAGTGCAATTTCATGGGGAACAAAGACTTGCATACCTGCATCGCGCATTCGCTTTGCACATTGATCTATATATGTACGCTCATAAGGGGTAAACAAGGGACCAGCAAAATAGATTTTCATCGTTAGTACATCACAGTCTTTGTTAGGTGGTGCGGCCAATGTGTTGCGTGATACGTCTTCCAGAAGCGGAAATCAACCTGCGGTTGCAATAACGGTTCCATTCCAGGGCGGCGCTTATTAATCTCTTCTGTGAGTTTAGCAATGACGTAAATCGAGCTAGCACGTAATTCAATTTCAGCGTCACTATCTCTTGTGACTTCGACAAGACCATTGATCTGTTTTTCAAGTTCTGGCGCATATTCAAAGATATCCATAACGCGCAGCCCAACAGGAACGATGTAGTCAGCAAAAGCGGTGAGATTACTGGCATCTTCTAATTTCCATGCTCCTCGTGGCGATAGGGCCAGATGCATTCCCCAAATACCAAGTTGGGCTAACTTAAAAATGTGCACTTCTGAGCCACGATACATACTCACATCTCGAAAACGAGGAAACTCCGTAGTTAATCTTTCAAGTAGACCATCACCATTTGCATAGAGACGAGGGGCGCAAGAGCGAACAAAATTGGAGTAACGACCTTGGTACTTTTCGACTAATACTCGGCCCACTTCATTAAAGAGAATTACGCGCTCATCGAGCATAGGCATCTCTATTGTTCCTGCAAATATCGATTCGAGATCTTTGCGAGAAACCTTGGATAAATACTCACCACTAAAGAATGGGATTCCAGAACCAATGGCACGATGCATACAGGCGACCATTGCTTCTGAGTCACACCAGCGCTTGCCTAAGTAATCGGTCTCAAATTTAACACCGGTAGAGAAATCTGTAAACGCAAAGTTCATTGTGTTTACAACCAAAGTAAAATCCATAATGACATCTGGATCTTTGCCAAAGTCGAAGAGCATCGAACCATCAGGTTTAGCAAACTCTTCGTATGCCATCCAATTTGCTACTTGTGTTATTTTTTCATGGTTAATTCGAACAAGCTCTGCGCCTTTTACTACATGTTGAACACTTGCCAAGACAGGAGAATCCCAATTAATGCTCATATGTAAATTGCCCTACTCAGAGCCGCGGCGATAAGGCATACCTGCCATGGCCGGCGGCGTAAGACGCTGGGCTAGGAAGGTGAGAACGATTAGCGTTGCAAAGTTTGGGAAAACTGTTACAAACTCTTGAGGAATCACATCAACACGTTGATGAATCCAAAACGCTACAAGAGCAAGTACGGCTGATATCGCACCTGGCTTCCATTGACGAGAAATTGAATAGTAAAGAGCAAGAACTAAGGCAACAATTCCTGCAACCATAATGAGAGACATCACCGATTCACTTTGACGAACTCGAAGGGCATCGGTAAATCCGAAAAGAATTGAGCCAGCAAATACTCCACCAGGCCTCCAATTACCAAAGATCACGGTAGCCAGTCCAATAAAGCCACGGCCGGCAGTCTGACCCTCTCTGTATACCGATGAAGCGACGAGAGAAAGGTATGCACCACCAAGGGATGCCAACATGCCAGAGATCGAAATTGCAATGTAGCGAATTCGATAAACATCAATACCGAGTGATTCGGCAGCCATAGGATTTTCGCCCGAGAAGCGCATACGAAGTCCAAATTTGCTGCGCCAAAGAATCCACGACGTCAATGGAACTAGTAGTAACAGCGCAATAGTTACCAGTGAAACATCTTTGGTCAAACCATGAAGAATTCCAGCTAAGTTTGAAATAAAGAATATGTCCTTAGAATCAATACTTTCCAAAAACGGTGCAATTATGGGAATAGTAAAAGTTGGAAATGAATCGACAGGTGGAGAAACAGTTCTGTCTCCACCAACAGGTGGGAAGAAAATACCTGACAAGTATCTGGCGCCACCTGCTGCGATGAGGTTTATTGCAAGGCCTGAGACCGCCTGATCAATTCCAATTTTTACAGTCAATACTGCGTGGAAGAAACCAGAGGCAAGACCGAAGAATGCTGCAGCGGCAAAGCCAACGAGTGGACCATGTAAATATCCAAACCAGGCAGCAGTCCAGGTTCCAACGATCATCATTCCTTCAAGGCCGATGTTGATCACACCTGCTCGTTCAGCCCACAATCCACCTAAACCAGCCATGAGAAGTGGAATAGCAAAGCGAAGAGTTGCTCCAGAAGTTCCAGGTGATGAAATATCTGTAGCCCCAGTCAAACTTTCAACAAGTGAAATGATAAAAAATAATGCAGCAACAACTAAAGTAATACGGGCAGGAGATTTAAAGAATGTTTTCACCTTGCCAGTACTTTTCGCAGCCTTATTTGCATCGATAGCCATTACTTGGACTCCTTATCAAGAGCAAGTTCGGTATTGACTTTGCCGACAGCACGTTGTTGTTGTCGAAGATTGATTCGTGCAACAACCTCATAGGCAATAACAATGGCAAGAACAATTGTTCCTTGCATAACAATCACAATTTCAGGTGGAACGCCTTCATATTCGAGAACTGGCGCAGCTCGTTCAAGGAATGACCACAAAAAGGCGGCAAAGAAGATTCCAACTGGATGATTTCTTCCAAGAAGTGCCAGTGCTAAACCAGTGAAAGCATAACCAGATGGAAATGCCATGCTGTAGGAGTGGGTATCTGAGAGAAGTGTTCCGATACCTACTAGTCCAGCAATCGCACCCGATAGAACTGTTGTTACAAAGATCATTCCAGGAGCGTTGACACCACTTGATCGCGCAGCACGGAAAGATAATCCTGTTGCACGTAAGTTGAATCCAAAGACTGTCTTATTGAGCATTATCCAGTAAGCAATACCTACGAAAATAGCAACGAAGAGAAATGAATAGACCTCGCCATTGAACATCTTAAATGTTGGCATCTGCCCACTTATTGGTATTGGTTTTGTCTGAACATTTTGAGAGCCCTCAGGAAGAATTCCTAGGAGTTCCTCGCCTAACAAAAATGCGATGATCGCTGCTGCAATAAAGTTGAGCATAATATTACTAATGACTTCCGATACTCCACGTCGGACTTTAAGGTAGCCAGCGATAGCAGCCCATAGTCCACCAGCCACCATAGCTACGATAACTATGAGTAATACATGCAGTACCGGCGGAAGATTAACTGCTGCGCCAACAACTGCTCCAAAAAAAGCACCCATGCGATATTGGCCATCGATTCCAATGTTGAATAACAACATCTTGAATCCAATTGCTGCTGCAACGCCAGCCAAATAATATGCAACTGTCTGGTTCAGTTCAGAGACTAAGTTGCGTGGACTAAATCCATACGAAATCATAACTTTGAAAATTTCTAGAGGGTTTACTCCGCGAAGAATTAAGATGAGAGAAACGAGTAGTAGCGAGCTCAGTACTGCAGCAAGCGGGGCGATTGCTCCCCAAAAAAATCTGTTATTTCTCATGCGCTCTTTGCTCCAGTCATTGCTAGCCCAAGATCTTCTGGGGTTGTATTGGAGGGATCGAGTATCGAAACGATGCTTCCGCTGTAAATGACTGCAATGCGATCTGAGAGTGAGAAGAGTTCTTCTAAATCAGCTGAAATGAGCAGAATGCCAACCCCATGTGTTCGCGCCTTCATCAAGTGATCCCAGATGATTGCTTGGGCGCCGACATCGACTCCACGAGTAGGTTGCGCTGCAACGATTAATTTTGGATCACCACTTAATTCTCGACCTACAATAAATTTTTGTTGGTTTCCACCTGAGAGTGCGCTGGCTAATACATTGACTCCAGGTGTTCTTACATCAAATTCTTCAACAACTCGTTTGGAGTCTTCAGCTGCTGCACCTTTATTGACCCAAATTCCATTTGCCATAGGAGATGCAAATTGGTGACCTAGGATTCGATTTTCCCAGAGTGGCGCTGACATTAAGAGTCCATCGCGTTGACGATCTTGTGGAATGTAGGCAACACCTGCATTGCGTATATCTCTTGTGTGGGTGTGTGCAGCATCGAGCCCAAGTACTTCCACACTTCCAGTTGTCGGTGAAAGAAGACCCATGATTAACTCAATAAGTTCACTCTGACCATTACCTTCAACGCCTGCTAGACCAAGAATTTCACCACCGTGAAGATCAAGATTGAGGTGATGAAGAATTTCTCTTCCATCAAGTCGTGAGTATGAAGCATCTTTGATAGAAAGAATGCTCTGCTTGCTAATATTTTGAACTCCCGCGATTGGCTTAGGCAACTCTCCGCCGACCATCAACTCTGCAAGTTCCTTCTTATTGGTCTCGCCAGGTTTTTTAGTTGTCACTGTCGTGCCTTGGCGCATAATCGTGATGTCATCAGCAATAGAGAGCACTTCATCTAATTTGTGAGAAATAAATAGAACGGTAAGGCCTTTATTTACAAGATCTCGAAGGTTTTCAAATAGTTCCGTAACCTCTTGTGGTACCAATACTGCTGTGGGTTCATCGAGGATGAGAATCTTTGCACCGCGGAACAATACTTTTGCAATCTCAACTCTTTGTCGCTCACCTACGCCCAAATTCGAAAGAGATTCATCAGGATCAATATCTAAATGATAGGTCTGCGCGATTTCGAGGAGTTTCTTACGAGCCTCGTCATATTTGATAACAAAACCAAAGCGAGATGGTTCGCTACCCAAAATTACATTCTCTAAAACAGTTGCGTTATCTGCTAATTTGAAGTGCTGGTGAACCATACCGATACCAAGTGCGATTGCATCTTGTGGAGATTTCAGCGAAACTTCTTGACCAAAAACTTTTATTGAACCGGCATCGGGTCGAATCAAACCGTAGAGAGTCTTCATCAGGGTTGATTTTCCAGCACCGTTTTCACCGATTATGGCGTGTATAGAGCCTTCACGTACTTGGAGTGAGACATCACGGTTTGCAACTACACCAGGATATTTCTTTTCAACTCCTACTACTTCCAGTATATTTCCCACGCGGAACTTCTCTCTCTATT
>CAIZHT010000230.1 GCA_903932885.1 uncultured Actinomycetes bacterium | reverse complement strand
TGAAGCCCTGTTCATATTTTCAATGGTCGGCGTTCACCTATCTCGCATCGGCGAAGAATGGACTTACTGGGCATCAACGGAATTCGCATGGGCAAAAGTTTCGGACCAATACTCAACGGGTTCATCGATAATGCCGCAAAAGAAAAATCCAGATATGGCCGAACTTGCACGTGGTAAGTCAGGTCGACTTATCGGAAATCTTGTCTCCGTCCTAACGATGCTCAAAGGTTTACCTTTTGCATACAACCGAGATCTTCAAGAAGATAAAGAGCCACTATTCGATAGCATCGACACTTTGTTGCTCGTCCTGCCTGCAATTACAGGAATGGTTGCAACTACAGATTTTGATCGCCAGAAAATGTTGGATGCAGCTCCTCTGGGATTCTCACTTGCAACTGAAATTGCGGATTACTTAGTCCTCAAGAAGATTCCATTCGCGCAAGCCCACGAAGCTGCGGGTAAATGTGTAGCTCTGTGCGAATCTACAAATCGTGAGTTACACGAACTTACGGATTCTGAATATACGTCCATACATGCCTCCCTTGATAGGGGAGTGCGAGCAGTTCTCACTGTCAAAGGTGCACTTGATGCTCGTGTGACACATGGCGGAACAGCGCCATCGCAGGTTAATGCTCAAATCAAGAAGGCCCGGTCAGAAAATCTCGCAACGCAAAAGAGTATTGCCGACGCCCAGAAGGCCTTTACAGGAATGATGAGTGCATGAATTTATTAGATGACCTTCGCTGGCGCGGATTACTAGCCCAATCAACTGACGAGAAGGCACTAGCCGAGGCGTTATCAAAGCCGATCACTCTCTACGTTGGTTTCGATCCAACAGCCCCAAGTTTGCACTGTGGGAATTTAGTCGTTCTTTTAGTACTGCGTAGATTTCAATTAGCGGGTCATAATCCCATTGCTTTAGTTGGAGGAGCGACAGGTTTAGTTGGCGATCCAAGTGGGCGTAACGAAGAACGTTCCCTGAATTCTGCTGAAATCGTTGAAAATTGGGTCTCAAGAATTCGCACTCAAGTCTCTGCATTCCTAGATTTTGATGCGCCAAAGAACCCTGCACGAGTAGTCAATAATCTCGATTGGACATCGCCACTTTCTGCAATTGAATTCTTGCGCGATATCGGTAAACATTTCAGTGTCAATCAGATGCTTGCTAAGGATTCAGTAGCATCTCGTCTCGATGCAGGTGGAATTTCCTATACTGAATTCTCATATCAAGTTTTGCAATCCTATGATTATTTAGAACTCTTCAAACGTCATCGTTGCACGTTGCAACTCGGTGGATCTGATCAGTGGGGAAATATTGTTGCAGGCTTAGATTTGATTCGTCGCGTTGAAGGTGGAAGTGGTCATGCACTAACAGTTCCACTTCTCACTAAATCCGATGGTTCGAAATTTGGAAAGACAGCAAGTGGAAGTGTCTGGCTAGATCCAGAGATGACATCGCCGTATACCTTCTTCCAATTCTGGTTGAATTCAGAAGATAAAGATGTAATCAATTTCTTGAAAGTATTTTCATTCTTGTCACATGATGAAATTAATGCACTTGAAAAATCACATAACGAAAACCCGGGTTTACGCGAAGCGCATCGAGCACTTGCGCGTGAACTAACAACACTTTTGCATGGCGCAGAGACAACTCAACGAGTTGAAGCAGCTGCACGCGCATTATTTGGTCAGGGCGAACTCGGTGAACTAGATGAAGCAACACTTGCCAGCGCACTTGCAGAATTACCGCGAGCAACTATCTCTAAAAATGAGGAGATTCCTACCTGGGTCGATCTCATTGCTGCTGCTGGCGTCGTGGATTCGAAATCAGCGGCTCGTCGCATCGTCAAAGAAGGTGGCGCATATCTCAATAACGTAAAGATTAGCGGCGAAGATTTCGCTCCCTCAAAAAGTGACTTTTTATGCGGAAAATATGCAGTTTTGAGAAAAGGCAAGAGGGATCTGGCTGCCATAGAGCTTATTTAGTAATAAGAGCCACATGCCCTAAAAGCCTAGCGGAGATGGCTTTTAGGGCTTTTTCTTTCAGATTTTCATTCTAAATTCTCTTCGATTATCCCGATTTGACCCTGTGACAAGGGGGGCCTATAGTTACGCTCCTTGCTGTGAACCAGACGAATGAGGCTGGACAGCATGATTTCCTCATCTAGAGCGTAATTTAGGCGGTTTGACCCCGCCTGCGTTCATGCACTAGGTTTGGCAGTCTGCCCTGAAAATAGGAAGAAATTCCTTGACGCAGTGCGCATCCGTACCTTGAGAACTCAACAGCGTGCCATAAGTCAATGCCAGAGAATGGCTTTATTTGTCATTCTCTAAATAAATACTTCAATGAGGTATTGCTAATTCATTAGCTATACCCGTTGATTTCCTTTGGTAAAGACAAGAAATAACGACAGTTGTTTATGTCTGTACGCCAGAAAAACTTTCTATGGAGAGTTTGATCCTGGCTCAGGACGAACGCTGGCGGCGTGCTTAACACATGCAAGTCGAGCGATGAAGTCCCTTCGGGGATGAATTAGCGGC
>CAIZHT010000229.1 GCA_903932885.1 uncultured Actinomycetes bacterium | reverse complement strand
TCTGTAGGGCGAATAGATAAAGAGGGAGAGAATCGAGAGAGTTCTTTATCTAAAGAATCATTAGCTGCCTTCTCGCCTTGAGAAGTTTCAAAGCGAGTGCGCATTACGAATGTTTTTGTAGTCGGATCAGTAAATTGTTGATTCTCAATGATGTTGCCACCGCAATTGAGAATCGCCGTTGTCATTGCATGCACGATGCCTGGCTGGTCAGCGCATTGCAGAGTTGCTAGAAGATCCATGACGCTAGGGTAGAGGAAACTAGTGCTTGAGCGTAAATCGTCGCAGCGATTTAGGAGCCCACCAGTTACGTTCTCCAAATAGTCGCATAAGTGCAGGGACCAATAGTGCGCGAACAATAGTTGCATCAAGAAGAACTGCTAATGCCACACCGAATCCGAGCATTTTGATGGATGTAACACCGCTAGTTACGAATGCACCAAAGACAACTGCAAGTAATAGTGCTGCTGCAGTGATGATTCGAGCAGAGCGCTGAAGACCTGTTGCTACCGCTTCGATATTACTTTTACCAGCAAGATGCTCTTCACGAATACGAGATAACAAGAATATTTCGTAATCCATTGATAAACCAAAGACAACGACGGCAACAAGAATGCATGAACCTGTGTCGACCGTGCCCGTAACGGTGAAATCTCCGACGAGCCATTTGAGATGACCATCAATGAATACCCAGGTAATTGCACCTAATGTTGCAAGCAAGGAGAGCGCATTGAGTAGAACTGCCTTTATCGGCAAGATGATTGATCCGGTAAAGATAAAGACAAGAATCAAAACACTCAGCGCTACCCAACCAAGTGCCCACGGCAGGGTGCGAGCGATTCCATCCTGTGAGTCAGTGAAGTCTGCAGCTGTGCCACCAATAAGAATTCCTTCGGGTTTTTCCAATGCTCGTATAGAACGTATGAGATCTTCAGCTGCTGTTGTCCGAGAACTAATTGATGGGATCACCTGAATGCGAATGTCCTCTCCATAGATTTCTGGAGTACCAATTCTTGCAACGCCTTCAACACGTGAAACTTGATTGAGATACGTTTGTAATTCTGCTTCTTTACCAACGCCACCGGGAAATATCACTTCAATGGGACTGCCTTCATATGATGTGAAGCGATCGGTGATTACTTGTCCAGCGATTGCAGAAGGATGTGATGCAGGAAGTACACGTGAATCAATTTGAGCGAATGCAATATTTGTGACAGGCGCTGCAAGAATTGCAAGAAGTGCCAAAGAACCTAAAGTAACAATGACCGGACGCTTCATTACATTTCGAGCAGTATGTGCCCAACGGCCATCTTCTTTAGGTGTTATTCCACTTTTGCGCACAACACCTTTATCTATTTTTTCACCGATAATCGCTAGAAGAGCAGGCAATGGAATGAGCGCTCCTAGAACTGCAATGGCAACAACAGAAACCCCTGCCATTCCAAAAGATTTGAGAAAATTCAGTGGGAAGAGAAGTAGAGATGCAAGGGTGACAAGGACTGTAAGACCAGAGTAGAAGACAGTTCTTCCAGCTGTTGCAACTGTTTCGATGACGGAATCTTCCACACTCTTGCCATGATGGAGTTCTTCCCTAAATCGATTGACCATCAGTAGCGCGTAATCAATGCCAAGTCCCATCCCCAAACCTGTAATGAGATTGAGAGCAAACACGCTGACATTTGTAAATAAAGAGAATATGAAGATTAGTAGGAATGATCCAAGGATTGCGCTGATTCCAATAACGAGAGGCATTGCTGAGGCAACGAGGGTACCAAATACAAATGCAAGGAGCACAAAGGTCAATGGAATTGCAATTGACTCTGCAAGTTTCAAGTCTTTTCCAATTTTCTCATTGATCGAATTAGTTATAACTCCACCACCAGATGCATAGATTGTGAGTGGGCCCTTCTTGCCTTCAAACTTCTTTTGAATCTCTGCACCAATTGATCCATAAGTGTTGAAATCATTCGCCTTGATATCAGCGTAAACAAAAAGAAAGGCAGCCTTAGAATCATTAGATTTCAAACTTGGTGCACCGCCACTTGACCAATACGAGATAGTTTTTGAGACACCATTTACTTTAGAAACATTATTTTCAATCTCCAGTGCAGCGCTAGTAATCCCTGGATCTGCAATATCTAATTCCCCAGAATCAATGACCAAAATTGCAACAGGTTCTTGAACTTTGAACTTTTCAGTCAAATATGTTGCAGCCTTTGCTGATTCGCTACCTAAATCTGAATATCCACCAGTATCGAGTTTTCCAAAAGCGAGAGAACCGACGCCTCCTGCGGCAATAATTCCAATCAGAAAAAGAGTAAGCACGCCTTTGCGACGCCTGACAATGAACCTTCCTAGAGATTCAAACATTCTTATTCTCCTTATTAGTTACTTGCACGATAGAATTATCCTCATGAGCGACATTTTTCAAAAAGTTACTTCGGATGAAATTGATCCTGAAGAGAGCGCTGAACAAAATCGTCGCGACGAAGAAATAAAGTTAGATAAGCCTCCGCACCACGAGGACTAGTCAGTAGCTGGCGCCGATGATGGTGCTGGCGCTGGTGCTGGAGTGCTTGCAGGAACGCTGGCTGAACTCTTTGATACTGAATCTGTTTTATAAAAACCAGAACCCTTGAAGACCACTCCTACTGCGGAATAAATCTTGCGTACCTCGCCATTGCACTCTGGGCAATGTGTCAGTGATGCCTCTTCAAAAGTTTGAAAAGCCTCAAATTCGTGGGTACAGGTATTGCATGCATATTGATATGTAGGCATTGCCTGCTCCATTCATTCGGGGGTAGCCCTCGCGGGACACCTTGGGGTAGAAGTAAAGTGTAAAGAAGTGAGACGATAGAGGGAAATCTGGAGAGGAAAAGAGATGAAGTTGGGCAAGGTTCACGCACTGATTGCTGGTTTTACGCTTTCTATCTTCACATTGATTCCAGCGCATGCAAATTCTTTGGTAGCAACTTCACCAATTAGTGGTTCTACAACAACAACTGCTCCTACTTCAGTCACAGTTACTGCTCAGATTGCATTACTGGACGAGGGTAATGAGATAACCGTTACCGACCCTGCAGGAAATCGTGTCGATGATGGAACCATTACCGTCGATCAAATGAATGTCAGCGTTGGTCTTCGCGCGTTAGTTGATGCAGGAATATATAGAGTCAGTTACATATTGCTCACTGATGGAGAAGATCCACTCGAGGGAAGCTTTACTTTCAATTTTTCTTCACCCAATGTTATTGAACCTGCACCAGAGCCATCACCAACTCAGAGTTCACAGAGTGCTGGAAGTAGTTGGGGAACAAATGTATTTGTCATATCTCTATTGGTGCTTGCCTTTTTAGTTCTAGTTGGACTTTCTCTCTATGCCAGAAAGCTCTTCAAAAATAGATGAGTGGTCCGCTGATAAGTGCAGGAGTGACCTTTAGTAAGTTTCTCAACATATCAGCAAGTTTTGCTGTTGTTGGAACACTTTTGGCAATGGCATTTCTTCTTCTAGATACAGAGGGAAAACTTTCAACCTCTGCACAAAAGCTTCGATCCATACTTCAACTCTCTTCACTTCTTTGGCTTATTGGAAGTGTAGGAACGATACTTTTCACACTAGCCAACATCTTAGGTCAGTCCTTTACGGCAGCATTTGACCTCACCGTCATGCGCTCTTTTCTTACTCAAGTAACCCTGGGCCAGTATTTTCTCTTTCAGACTTTGATTTCTGTAGTTGCTCTGCTATCGGCGAAGAAAATTCAGAGGATAAATACAACAATTTCATTATTAGTACTCTCAATCATTGGAATCATTTTTCCAGTTTTCCAAAGCCATGCAGCCTCTAGTGGTTCTCACTCCTTAGCTATTGGCTCCCTCGTAGTTCATGTTGTTGGATTAGCACTATGGGTTGGTGGAATTTTTGCACTTATCTTCATTGATTCAAAAGATCGAATAATTGCCGTTCCTCGCTTTAGCGTTCTGGCACTTTGGAGCGCTATTGCAGTTGTTATCAGTGGTAGCGCAAATGCATGGGTACGTTTAGATTTCAAATCTGCTTGGCAGACAACATATGCCCTAGTTGTTGTTGCCAAGATTGTTCTAACAATGGCACTGCTTGCGATGGGGTATTTGCATCGAAAGAACTTGAGTAAAAAACCTGCAATCAATTGGGTTGCGATGGCACGACTGATAATGGTTGAAGCATTCATAATGGTGAGTGCATTAGCGCTGGGTGCATGGCTATCATCTAATCAAGCGCCAATTCGCAAATCAGATGAATCTGCTAAATCAGCTCTTACCCTTGCAGGAATTGAAACACCACCACCTCCAACACTTTCTCGTATCCTTTTTTCATACGAGCCAGATGCCCTCATGATTGGGCTTTTAGTATTAGCTGTTGCTCTCTATATAAAGGGAGTAATTGTCCTAACAAAACGTGGTGACAAATGGCCAGTTGGGCGAACTATTTCTTTTGCACTTGGAATTTCTGTTATTGATTTCGCTACAAGTGGAGGCTTAGGACTTTACGCGAACTTTGCTTTTTCATATCACATGGCTGCTCATATGTTTTTGGGAATGATTGCACCGATTGGAATTGTTTTAGGAGCACCAATAACTTTAGCGCTGCGAACATTGCCACAAGGTAGAACATCAACTGAACGTGGAGTCAGGGGCTCACTAATATCTGCTCTTCATTCTCGTCTGGGCCGCTTCTATACAAACCCACTTATTGCATTAGCAATCTTTGATGGTTCATTATTTGCCCTCTACTTCACTTCACTGTTTGGCGGAATGATGCAGAGCCATGTTGGTCACTTCTTTATGAATTTTCATTTCATGCTGGCAGGAACACTTTTCTTTTATGTTGTTGTAGGAATAGATCCCAATCCCCGTAAAATCCCACATTTAGTAAAGATTGTTATTCTCTTTGCAGCAATGAGCATTCATGCATTCTTCTCAGTTGCCCTGATGTCGACCACTACTCTTATTGATCAAGGTTATTTTGCATCACTAAATACTCCATGGCTTGGCGATCTTCTTGCAGATCAAAATAGAGGCGGCGCAATCGGTTGGGCAATGGGGGAGATTCCAATTCTTCTTGCACTTGTGGCAACATTTATACAGTGGATGCGTGATGACTCGCGTGAGGCGACTCGCATAGATAAGAACACTGCTCGAATGGCTGCAATGGGACAACCAGATGAATTAGCGCAATACAACCAATATCTATCGAACCTAGCGAAGAATGACAAGGATGTGCGTTGATGGAAGCGCTATTTGATTTACCAGATGAATATAAGGAATTGCGCAATAGTGTTAGAGCTCTTGCAGAAAAAGAGATTGCACCACATGCGCGTGCAGTTGATGAAGATCATCGCTTTCCACAAGAAGCGGCAAAGGCACTTACGCGAGCAGGTTTATCTGCAGCCCATGTACCAACGCAATACGGTGGACAAGGTGCTGATGCATTAGGTGTAGTAATTATTATTGAAGAGATTGCACGAGTGTGTGGCTCCTCGTCACTGATCCCTGCGGTAAATAAATTAGGTTCCTTGCCATTGATTCTTGGAGGAAACGAAGAACAGAAGAAACGTTGGCTCAAGCCACTTGCTCAAGGTTCAGGATTTTCCTACTGCTTATCTGAATCTGATGCAGGATCTGATGCTTCCGCACTTCGTACAAAAGTTGAACGCAAAGGTGATACTTGGATTTTGAATGGTAGTAAAAAATGGATTTCAAATGCAGGCATCTCAGAGTTTTATACAGTCATTGCGCAAGGTGATTCTTCGCTGGGCTCAAAAGGAATCACAGCATTTATAGTTGAAAAATCTGATCCAGGAGTTTCTTTTGGTGCACCAGAGAAGAAGATGGGTTTTAGAGGTTCACCGACATGTGAGGTTTATTTCGATGGCGTTGTACTCGATGATAATCGTCGAATAAGTGCAGTGGGTGAGGGATTTACATTAGCTATGAATACTTTAGACCACACTCGCGTAACAATTGCAGCACAAGCACTAGGCCTTGCCCAAGGCGCGTTAGATGTTGCAACTAAGTATTCGCATGAACGCAAGCAATTTGGAAAAGAGATTTTTGATTTTCAAGCAGTTCAATTCATGTTGGCTGATATGGCGATGAATATTGCAGCAGCGCGCCAACTCACATATGCAGCTGCAGTGAAAAGTGAACGCGGGGAGAAAGATCTAAGGTTCTTTTCAGCAGCGAGCAAATGTTTTGCAAGTGATGTAGCTATGAAAGTTACCCAAGATGCAATTCAAGTACTAGGGGGATACGGATACGTATCGGATTATCCTGTTGAGCGAATGATGCGTGATGCAAAATTGACACAGATTTACGAAGGTACCAATCAAATTCAACGAATAGTAATGGCTAGAAATCTTCCTAACTAAATCGGTGTAACGATTTTGGCGTGAGAGCCGCTTTGACCTTGATATCAAAAGATTCATGTGGAAGCGTTGTAGATAAGAATTCGTTGGAATAAATCAGTGCGACAGTAAAGGCATCGATCGAAGCAAGTGCGCGATCGTAGAATCCTTTACCTTTTCCTAATCGATTTCCACTGTGGTCGATAGCAAGTGCAGGAACAATCACAGAATCAATATCGGAGGAAGCGGTCAATAATTCACCGGTCGGTTCATGGATTCCATTAATCTTTTCAAGCTCCAGAGGATTTCCATCCCAGAACCGCCACTCTAATTCGCTTCCAATGATTCGAGGTAGAAGCAATTTGATACCTAGGGCAATCAAATTTTTATTTATAGCATCGGTACTAGGTTCATTGCCATAGGAATAATAGGAAGCGATAATTTTTGAACCAGCAATTTCTGGAATCTCTAGCACCTTTTCGAAAGAAGAATTCTCTTTATTTTCTAAACGCATCTGACGATAGTGCTCACGAAGAGCAGACTTTTCGTCATTCATGTTCATCGAAATCCCCTAGAAATATGTGTGGAACAAGTAAGGTGTGATTATGACAGAGCAAACAAGAGTTGATGAGTTTCTTACATCGCTTCTTGGCATCTGCGCTCCTCTTGATTCCTTTGAAATGTCACTTCTCGATGCTCACGGTGCGACCCTTGCCTCGGATATTTATGCTGGCGAAAGATTAGTAATGCGAGCAGGAAGTCGAATTAGATCTACACAAATTGGTCTAGCAGCATCTATCGGTCGTGATCGCCTACCTACTCGTCCACATCCACGAGTTGTCGTACTCTCGGCTGGCCCAGATCTTGTTGAACCTGGAAAATCTCTAGTTGACGACGAAGAGTTTGAAACAAATTCTTGGCTATTGACTACAGCGGTACGCGAAGTTGGAGCTGTTGCATATCGCGTACATTCGATTCCAGATGATGAAGAAGAATTACGTAAAGTTATTGAAGACCAATTAGTGCGAGCAGATCTCATCATCGTAAGTGGAGAACGCCAAGATGATTCATTTGATTTGATTACACGAACTCTCGCCCAACTTGGTGAAATTACAATCGTGGATATGGCAATCGAATCAAGTGGGCGACATAATTTTGGTCAGATTGGTCCCGATAAGACGCCGGTTGTCACTCTGCCGGGAGATCCAATTGCTGCATATATTTCATTTGAATTATTTGTACGCCCCATGATCCGCACCATGTTGGGCGCTTCTACTATTCATCGTCCAAGCGTGAAAGCAAAACTTGAACGAGGTGTTAGTTCAACACCGGGCAAACGCTCATATCTTCGTGCCATATTGTCAGAAGATGGCAAATCAGTTCAGGCGCTCCCTGATCAAGAAGAACTCACAACACTCTCGGATGCAAATTGTTTTATAGCCTTGAGCGAAAACGATTCTGAATTAAAGGCTGGAACTGAAGTAAGTGTTGTTGTTCTTGAGCGACGCTATATTTAGTAGGTAGAGATACGAAATGTCTGCACAATGGCCAGTAATTCTCAATAGCACGGAGATAACTCTTCGCCCCTTGCGCTTTAGAGATCGCAAGCAGTGGCATTCAGTACGTGCACAAAATCGAGAATGGCTCACTCCTTGGGAGGCGACAATTCCTGTTTTGCCTCAAAAATTTGGGGGGCCAGAGTTATCGTCAGAACTACCCTCTTTTTACGAGATGGTGCGTGCCTACAACCGCGAAGGTAGACAGGAACGTTCTTTCTCTCTGGCGATATTTCACGAAAAAACTCTTATCGGCCAGATTTCTTTAGGGGGCGTTATTTACGGAGCAATGCGTGCAGGCCATATTGGATACTGGATTGATCGCAACTATGCCAATAAGGGCTATACGACCCAAGCAGTAAATATGCTCACGAACTATGCCTTTGGAGAATTAGCGCTGCATCGCGTGGAAATTAATCTTCGTCCAGAAAATGTGGCATCTCGTCGCGTTGCAGAAAAAGCTGGATACATATTGGAGGGCGAACGTCCTCGCTACTTACATATCAATGGTGGATGGCGCGACCACATATCTTTCGTGAAGGAAAATCCTGCTCTGAAGTAGTGCTCAAATCCAAGGAATTGAGCGTAACTCCCTCTATCTTTGTACATCATGGCGTCAGGAATTATTTATATTGCGATAGCAGGGATGTGGGTTGCCTACTTCTTGCCGCGATGGCTCCACGATAGAAATGAATTCTCTGGAAAATCTGTTGAACGATATAAAAGTGCATTGCGAGTAGTTGCAAATGCATCACCTGCTGGAAGTTCGGGTGAAGGTGTAATCCATACAGATTTAGATCGCGAAGCAAAAGTTGCACAAAGGCTTTTGAGTAGAAGAATTATTTTTGCAATTCTTATTTTTTCTCTAACTTCAACAATAGTAGGTGGAATTATGAATTCAATGCCATTTCTTTACGTACTTGTTCCAGCAACCGGAATTCTTCTCTATGTTGCTCACGTACGCCGACAGACAATTGCTGATTCCTTGCATCGACGTCGTGTTCAGCAATTGCATCGCCGATCATCTGGTGTTTCATCAGCTAATCTTGCCGATGTTGTTACACCAAAGAGCAATAACGAACATTGGATTCCACTCTCCGAACGCGAACTCACAGGAGTTGTTTTACTTCCTAAAGGAAGCGCCGAAAATAGAAATGTTTGGCAACCAACGCAGATTCCAACTCCAACTTATTTGAGTGCGCCTAAGGCAATTACGCCTAAGCGAGTTCTCGATCTAACTACGCCTGGTGCATGGACCGAAGAGCAAGAACGACTTGCCAAAGAAGCTCTCGCAGCGGCTGCTCCTAGTAGAGATGAAATCTTTGACCAACAATTAGCCGAAGAGGCAGTTCAACGCCTACGCGAAGCATCCAACGAATAGTTAGTTATTAGATCCACGAAGGCAGCCACATTTTCGCACGCCATGCCTCATATGTAATTACTTCGCCGGTAAATACTGGTAAAAAGTAGATAAAACAGATAAAGATTGAAAGCGTAAATGTAGCAATCACTATTTGTGCCATCCTCTTATTACTGCTTCTTTTCAAGAATAAATGCGCACAGTAGAGGATTGCAAGAATGAGAAATGGCTCGATAATAATTGCATAAAATGTAAAGACAGTACGTTTTTGTAGAAAGAACCAAGGTAAATAACCAGCTGCAAAACCAATAATAATTAGATTGAGAACTGGTTCATTCTTTCGAAGTACGAGCGAGCGAAACCAAAAACCAATAACTACAGCTAATGCAATTGTTCCAATCCACCAAAGAAACGGTGTTCCCATCGCTAAAACTTCTTGCGCGCACTCTTTTTCACCACAACCTTTAGGAGCTGCATAAAAGAAAGATGTTGGTCTTCCCATAACAAGCCAACTCCAAGGATTTGCTTGGTATGAGTGTTTTTCGGTGAGCCCAGTATGAAAACCGAGCATCTCTGCGTGGTAGTGCCATAAAGAATTCAATGGATTTGTTGACCATTGCCTGTCCCACCCACGATTGCTAACGAACCAACCAGTCCAACTCGAAATATAGATTGATATTGGAAGCAAGACATATGTCATGACTTTGAGACCAATTGCGCGAGGCATTTGTTTCAGAGGGTAATCTCTAAAAATTCTGTAGGCAGATATAAGAATTAGTAGAACGAGAAAATATAGAGCACTCCATTTAGTTGCACAGGCAAGTCCTATAGAAATTCCTGCTAACCAGTGTCGATTTCGGTGCCAGAAATATACGGCTGCTAAAACAAAGAAAGTCAGAAATAGATCTAAGAGTGCAGTTCGAGAATGTACTAAATGCATTCCATCCATTGCCATGAGCGCAGCAGCAAGTGCTGTAATCAGTGGTGAATAGAAGAGTGTGTGAACCATGCGAGCGAATAAAAGAATGAGTAAAGTCCCAAAAACTGCAGTCGCAAATCTCCAACCAAACTCATTGTCACCAAAAATCTGTATCCCAGATGCAATGAGCCATTTCCCAACTGGGGGATGAACGACGAACTCGGCTTTACTTCCAGCAATTTCTACGCCATGTGCCAAATAATCACGTGCACCATCGACGTAATAAACCTCATCAAAAACAAATCCCTTTGGTTGGCCAAGATTTACAAGTCGCAGAATGAGAGAGAGAAGGGCAATCCCAAGCGGAGCAATCGCGGCAACCATGG
>CAIZHT010000228.1 GCA_903932885.1 uncultured Actinomycetes bacterium | reverse complement strand
TCACTCGAACTACTCAATCGTCTAGATAAGACCCCTTTATCCACCTAGTCGCCTGAGATAGGCGCGCCTTGTCAGTCTCGGCTTTACCTTCCATGCATGAATCTTGACCTCGATGTAACTTTTGGTCCGCTAGCAACCTTTATGACTGATCCAACAATTGAAGAAATTTGGATTAATTCTCCCGAAAGAATATTTATTGCACGAGCTGGGAGAAGTGAACTTACAAATTTGCTACTCACCTCCGATGAAGTTCGAAATATCGTAGAGCGAGCACTAATGTGGAGTGGGCGACGCTTAGATCTATCCCATCCATTTGTTGATGCTCGCTTACCCGATGGCAGTCGTCTGCATGTTGCAATTCCTGAAATTACAGCAACCCACTGGGCTGTAAATATTCGCAAACATTTACTTCGTCATTTATCTGTTGATGCTTTAGCAAACCTTGGTGTTATGACTGCTTCCATCGCTACAACACTAAAATATAGTGTTCAGGCTGGGCTCAACATATTGGTCAGCGGTGGAACGCAATCTGGAAAAACCACACTGCTCAACGCCCTCACTGGTGCAATTCCACTTACTGAGCGACTTGTAACAATTGAAGAAGTTTTTGAACTCAATCCACAATTACCTGATGTTGTACAGATGCAAACACGAAGTGCCAATTTGCAAGGTGATGGTGAAATTCCACTTCGCAGACTTATCAAAGAGGCTCTACGTATGCGTCCATCACGAATTGTCGTTGGCGAAGTTCGTGAAGCCGAAGCGCTCGACTTGTTGATTGCACTCAATTCTGGACTTCCTGGAATGGGCACCCTGCACGCGAATTCTCCTCGTGATGCAATTACAAAATTGCAGACATTGCCTTTGCTCGCTGGTGAAAATATTTCACATAAGTTCATTGCTCCAACTGTTGCATCTGCTATCGATCTCATCGTTCACGTGAGCCTTGACTCAACAGGAATGCGCCGCGTTCAGGAAATATGTGCACTTACTGGCCGCTATGAAAACGATAGAGCAGAGATTGAAAGGCTTTGGATTTGGAATGGGAAGGAATACGAAGCTGGTTTGGGCTCTCTCCCACACCCAGAAAAGTTTGCCCAGATTGGCGCTCCTATTACTTCGTGGTGGCACAAGTGAAAGACTCACAAAAACTCACTATCACTTCAATTGCTTCATCCTTTTCAACGTTCTCATTTGTATTCCTCCTTACTCATTCCATAATTATTGCAACCGCTTTTGCAATTCTTGCTGCTGCGATTACATGGTCTTTGCTTCGAAGCAGAAGAGTGAAAAATGAGTCAGAACTCATTGAGGCGTGGCCTGAAGTTATCGATCATTTGATGTCAGGCATCTCATCTGGCTTATCTCTCACTGAATCTCTTTCTGGACTTGCCCTGCGAGGCCCAGAAATTCTTAGACCCACTTTTTCCACATTCCGAAATGAGCTCTATAGAAGTGGAGATTTCACCATTGCTCTGACCAAGCTCAAGTCAGAGTTCTCCCATCATTCAAGTGATCAAATATTTGAAGCACTTCTCATTGCAAAAGAATTAGGGGGTAGCGAACTCCTTCAAATTCTTCGCACGCTAGGTGATTTTCTTCGTCAAGATTTAGTTCTCCGTCGCGAAATTGAAGTAAAACATGGATGGATCAAGAATTCTGCACACTTATCAGCTGCTGCTCCGTGGCTACTTTTGCTTCTTCTTTCAACTCAACCAACTACCGCGGCCGCTTATGCAACACCTACCGGCACTCTCATTCTTGCAAGTGGTTTAGTCATGACAGCAATTGCCTATCTTTGGATGAATAAATTAGGGAAACTCCCCCAAACTCCCCGAGTATTCAAATGACTCTCACGATTATTTGTTCAGCACTCATCTTTGCGATCCCTGGTGCCTATCTAATTGCGCGAGGCAATGGCGGCGCTCATACTTCTTCTGAGCTCCAAACGAGTGCGGCCAACTATGCCAGCAAAACTCGAGACAGAAGTGGCGTGCAAATACGCCTTGAAGAGCTGGGAAGAATAGGTGGAAGAGAGTACGAGAACTTTAGAATCAGACAAGCAATCTATTGCGCAGGTTCTGCAGTCTTTGCAATTTTTCTATTCCTATTTTTAGGAAAGAGTTTTGTACTTTCAATCTTTCTCTCACTACTAATTGCTATAAGTATGTACATCTACATCGATCGCGAACTAACAACCCAGGTAAAGAAATATCGTTCAAGCCTTGAATCCGAATTTCCTGCCGTTATTGAAATGCTTACTCTTGCAATATCCGCTGGTGAGACTCCACTGAGTGCAATCAAGCGTATTTCACAGAGTGCGACCGGCCAACTTCCTCAGGAATTTGCACGGGTAGTAAACGATGTTCGTAACGGATCTTCCCTTCATGAAGCACTAGATTCAATGGGACGTCGTATCAAATCAGTTCTGATTCGACGCTTCGTCGATGCCTTGGTTACGGCGACTTTGCGCGGTGCACCACTTGTTGAAGTTCTCACTCGTCATGCAAGTGAAGCGCGTTCTGTTCAGCGCAATAGAGTCTTGAGTGCGGCAGGTAAAGCAGAGATATCAATGATGATTCCCGTTGTATTCCTTATCCTGCCCATCTCAATTCTCTTTGCATTATGGCCATCACTTGCAAACTTGAACTTGTTTGCAACCTAAGCAGCGCTCTCTTCGCGTTCGCTCTCTAATTCAATAGAGGAAACGCTCTCGAGCACTACAGCAGTTGCAACCTGATCTATGCGAGGGCGGCCAGCTTTGCGCTTGCGTGCAATGACTTTGCCATCTTCGAATAGTTCGCCGCCCCATACGCCAACTGGTTCTTGACGTGAGAGAGCGCCTTCAAGACATTGCTTGCGCACTGGGCATCCACCGCAGAGAGACTTTGCCTCTGCAACTTTAATTTCATCTTCGGAGAAGAAGAGTTCAGGATCTGCACTGTGGCATGGCAAGGTAAAGGCGATGGCGCTGTCATATGTACCTGTGACATCTCCAAGACCAATCTTTTCGCCGCTTTCGGCCCAACCTGGCATTAGTAGTTCGCTGAAGAGAACGCTCATCGTTCTCACCTTCTTTCTTCTCTCTAGTTCTTTCTTTTTGTTTGGGTTTATCGGGGTAAACAAAAAGGGCCCGAATCCTTTGTGGATTCGAGGCCCTTGGCTTCTAGTTCTTTTCGTATTATCGAGAAGAACTCCAAGTGGCTGAATCCACTGCATAAAAAGCGGCGTAAAACGCTGGCTTCGATGCGGTAGGCCATGTGTAATGCTTATGAGTAGACGGAATTACAGCAGAAGGCATTGCCTTTGCTGTTACGGAAGTGTTGTTACGCACGATCCGACTCCTTTGACTCATATCCACTCTTGTAGTGGAGTAGCAAGGGTAAAGCATGGATGGAGGTTCGTGCAAATCAATTATTCACACACGAATACGCAGGAGTAACTAAGAAATTAGGCCAGCTTCACGCAAGAAACGGCTCGGGCTTTGGCGATAACTCAAATGTAAATCTTGTTTAGCGCGCGTAATTCCTACATAGAAAAGGCGGCGCTCTTCATCAATAGTGGCTTGATCTGCGCCAATAGCGCCATTTTCAAGGGGTAATAAGCCCTCGCTTACACCAATGAGAAATACACGTTCCCATTCCAAACCTTTAGCCGCGTGCAATGTTGCAAGTGTTGTTACGGGCATTGTTGGTGGATTATTTTGTT
>CAIZHT010000227.1 GCA_903932885.1 uncultured Actinomycetes bacterium | reverse complement strand
GTGCCACTCATTGGTCACTTCTTGGGATGCGCCGTCGTCACAATCATTGCTCTGACGCAATCTATTTCTATTGGACTCATCGCTTTTGTGGCATATGTTCTCTATGTTCAAGTTGAGAACTATGTTGTAACACCTCGGATAATGAAGCGAACTCTTTCTGTTCCAGGAGCTGTCACAATTATTTCAGCCATGATTGGTTCATCATTGCTCGGTCTTATCGGTGGATTACTTGCTGTTCCAGTTGCTGCAGCGGTTATTTTGATTCTAGATGAAGTAGTTATTCCTAAAGCTAATAACGAGTAATTAGTACTCCGAAGGTAGCGGTGCCTTATCTGGGGCAATAATTGCTGTGATTTCACTAAGCACGCGATGAACTGATGGCTCACCTATCCATAAATGCTTAGCCCCCTCCACGGCAATAATTTTCATTTGCTTCACTGCTGCAAATCGAACCCTTGCTTCTTCCGGTCGCAAGTAATCATCAAATTCGGGAACGAGGGATGTAATTGCTCGCCCATCGTGGGCCCAGAATTGCAAATCAGAATCAACTGAGGTGCGAAGCGGTGGGCTGAGGAGAATCAATCCTTGAATTCGAGGATCGCGTGCATGACGCAATGCAAGATCTGTTCCAAAAGACCAACCAACAACCCAGAGTTTTTCAATTTTCAATGTATCAAAGCAGTACGTAAGCATCGCTTCAACATCTAATCCTTCTGCCCCGCCATTATCAAATGTTCCCGTGCTTGTTCCACGATCACTTGAAGTACCGCGCGTATTGAAGCGCACAACAGTGATACCAGCTAATGCCGGTAATCGGTAAGAAGCCTTTTTGAAAACATGGCTATCCATCATTCCACCGGCAGTTGGCAGCGGATGTAAACACAAGATTGCTCCACTAGTTGGGGTTATCGGTTGTGCAACTTCTCCCACCAAGGTGATTCCATCTGAAGTGATAACTTCGAACTCTGTGCGCTTTGCTGGCAGGACCGTATTTGCTCTAATCACTTCGGTCATACTTCAAATCTTATCTATAGGGCACTACTCTTTTCTCCATGGTCATTCATCACGGCGCAACCTTTGATTCCCACTTTCCTGTAACAGGTGAAATAGTTGGGACGTATCCAATATTTGGCGCAGATGATGTGCAGGTAGCTGTTGAATCAGCTCGTATCGTTTCTCCTGCTTGGCAAAGGCTTGGCTTCAATGGACGAAAAAGAGTCTTACTCGCGTGGAGTAATCTCATTATGAATCGCGTAGATGAAATCACTGAACTAATTTCACGTGAGACAGGAAAGCCAGTAAGTGATGCAAAATTAGAAGCTAGTTTGGCTGTGACTCATCTTGGTTGGGCTGCGCGCAATGCAAGTGAGATTATGCGCACCTCTCATCGCTCCCCTGGTCCTGTGATGGCCAATATGTCAGCAACAGTTGAGCGCTCACCCTTGGGAGTCATTGGAGTCATTGGGCCATGGAACTATCCAATTTTTACACCGATGGGATCAATTGCATATTCATTAGCTGCAGGTAACACAGTTGTTTTCAAGCCAAGTGAGTTCACTCCTGGTGTTGGAATGTGGCTTGCGCAAACATTTAGTGAAGTAGCACCATTTGAACATATCTTTACATGTATTACTGGTTTTGGTGAAACAGGAAAGGCTCTGTGCGAAAGTGGAGTAGATAAATTAGCTTTCACAGGATCGACAAAGACTGCAAAAATTGTTGCAGCAACCTGTGCAACAACAATGACACCAGTTGTGCTTGAGTGCGGCGGAAAAGATCCAGTAATCGTTGCAGCCGATGCCGATATCAAACGCGCGGTTGATGCAACTATCTGGTCGGCGATGAGTAATGCAGGACAAACGTGTATTGGCGCAGAACGTGTCTACGTCCACGAGAGCGTTGCTGATGCATTTATTGCTGGGATGGTTGAAGCGGCAAGAAATATTCATCCTGGTGCACCTGGTAGCGGAAATTACGGACCAGCAACAATGCCAAAGCAGATTGACATTATTGAATCTCATATCAAGGATGCAATTGCTCGCGGAGGAACTGCAGTATTTGGTGGAGTCGAATCTGTGAAGAAGCCCTATGTTGAACCAGTAATTTTGGTTGATGTACCAGAAGATTCAACAGCAATTCGAGAAGAAACTTTTGGTCCAACAATCGTTATCAACAGAGTAACTAGTATGGATCAAGCTATTCAATTATCGAATGCCTCACGCTACGGACTTGGTGCATCTATCTGGTCAAAGCGTCAAGGTAAGAGAATCGCCTCACAACTCAAGTGTGGAATGGTGGCAATCAACTCTGTAATTTCATTTGCGGCAATTGCATCAGTGCCCTTTGGCGGAGTCAAAGACAGTGGCTATGGCCGCATCCACGGACCTGAAGGAATTCTTGAATTCACGTATCCGCGAACTGTTGTCCGTGCACGTTTTCAGATCCCAATTGCATTTACAAGTTTCAAGCGCACTGAAGGCAATGACAAGCTAATTATTTTCTTGACCAAATTACTCAAAGGTCGTCTTGGTTAATATCTAGGTGCGTTTCGTGTGCGCTCTGTGTTGGGGCCACGTTTATTTTTCTTTGCCCAACATGCGCTGTGCCAATGCCTGCGACCTTCTTCATCATATTCAAGCCATGCAACTATGTGTGGTGTAGCCATAGGAATTATTTGATCGCACCCAGGACAGCGATATGGTTTATTTGATGCTGATCCAGTGAGTTTGCGAACTCGATAAATACCATCTGGATGTTCTTCTATAGTTTCATTTGAAGGGTTGATTTCGCGTTCTTCAGACTTAGGCCGGCGATTCTTAGGGTAATTTTTACGCGGGCTCATGGCGCTATTTTCGCACTTTTTGCTCTAAGTAGCATAATGAGAGTGTGAATGTCATTGAAGTTCGTGGGCTGCGCAAGTCATATGCAAGCCTCGAGGCAGTTCGTGGCATCGATTTATCAATTACCAAAGGTGAGATTTTTTCACTCCTCGGCCCAAACGGTGCGGGTAAGACAACAACAGTTGAAATTCTTGAAGGCTTTAGAACGCGTGATGCCGGTGAGGTAAAAGTCCTTGGTTTTGATCCTGCAACACAGGGCCGCGCATCACGCGAATGGCGAAATCGTATTGGCATTGTCCTTCAATCAACTTCCGATGCAGGCGATCTCACTGTCTCTGAGACAATTTCTCATTTTGCTGGGTATTACTCCAATCCTCGAAAGCCACAAGAAGTTATCTCTGCTGTAGGACTTGAAGATAAATCCAAAGATTTGATTCGAAATCTCAGCGGTGGTCAACGCCGTCGTCTCGATGTTGCACTCGGAATTATCGGAAATCCAGAACTTCTTTTTCTTGATGAACCTACAACTGGATTTGATCCCGAAGCCAGACGTGCTTTTTGGTCACTCATCGATGGGCTACGAAATGATGGCACGACAATTGTTCTTACAACTCACTACTTAGATGAGGCAGAAGCCCTTGCTGATCGAGTTGCTGTCATCAATCATGGTCAGATCATTGAAGTTTCGACCCCTAAACAATTAGGGGGACGCTCAACTTCTAAAGCCCTTGTGCAGTGGCGTGATAATGGTGAACTCAAAAGCGAAGAGACAGAGAACCCAACAGCGCTCGTTTCAACATTGAGATCGCAATTTTCTGGCGAGATTCCAGAACTCAGCATCACTCGACCATCCCTTGAAGACATATATTTGAAAATGATTGGTCAGGCCAATGAATAAGATCCCTGGAGCAATCAATCTTGGGCTTCGTCGAGGCGCACTTGAGATAAAGCAATTTACTCGCCAAAGAGAATCTGTTGTCTTTACTCTTCTCTTTCCGCTTATTCTTCTTGCGATTTTTGGATCAGTATTCAAAGACACAATTGCACCAGGAGTTACATTCTCACAATATTTTGTAGCAGGAATGGTTGCATCAGGGCTTGTCAATAGTGGTTTCCAACAGCTCGCAATTACGATTCCGATGGAGCGCGATTACGGATCTCTCAAACGCCTTCGAGGAACTCCGATGCCAGTTGCTAGCTATTTCATCGGAAAATCTCTCTTGGTTTTTGTCAGCATGATCATTCAAGTAATTCTCTTACTCGCTGGCGGATATCTCTTCTTTGGCCTAAATATGCCAACAGATATATCAAAATGGCTAACATTCACGTGGCTCATCATTTTAGGAACTGCATCTTCTACTGTTCTAGGAATTGCATTTTCTGTGGTTCCAAAGAGTGGTCGCGGTGCCTCGGCTGTAGTTTCTCCAGTTGTAATCATCCTTCAATTCTTTAGTGGAGTTTTCTTTATCTTTACCCAACTTCCAACCTGGATGCAGCAAGTGGCGGCAATATTCCCCCTCAAGTGGCTCACACAAGGTATGCGATCTGTCTTTCTTCCTGATTCATTTGCAGCTAATGAAGTAGCAAAATCTTGGGAGAC
>CAIZHT010000226.1 GCA_903932885.1 uncultured Actinomycetes bacterium | reverse complement strand
CATTGCAGTTGATGGTGGCGGACAAGATGTATTCGTTCACTACTCAGCAATCCAAGGAAACGGTTACAAGTCCCTTGAAGAGGGTCAGGCAGTTTCATTTGAGGTCGTACAGGGTCCAAAGGGTCCTCAGGCTGATGCAGTAAACCCTGCCTAATTAGCAAATCACTTTAAGATAGGCCTCATCGGGAAACCGGTGGGGTCTATTTTTTTGGTTTAGGTGGAATTTCGCCAACTTTTAATTGCAGTGCATCGAGTGCTTTAGCAGGCGATAAATCTTTTCCAGCTTTCCATGCATCTAAATATTTCCAAGGGTACAAAACTCCACGGCGAACCCACCACGCATTATCTTCTGGCGATGTTGGCCACGAAATTCCAAAGTGAACATGCGGAGCTGTTCCGCGGCCGCTTCCGGTTGCGCCAACATATGCAAGCACCTGTCCTGCTACAACATTTACCCCTGGTTCTATTCCTGGTGCAATACTTTTGAAGTGTGATCCGTAATATCGAACTCCATCAATTCCAATAATTGAAACTGATAATCCTCCGCGATCTTGTCCGAGATTTGTCTTGCTACTCCATATATCTTTCGGAGCAACTTCATAAACAACGCCATCAATAGGTGCGACATATTTACATCCAGCTTTTGCCAAAATATCTGTTGCTGGATAGTCGTGGTGAGAGCGCGCATATTTGACGGGGCAGTCAGACACTGGAAATACGTAAATGGGAGCAGCGTGGGCACTAGGAAAAATGCAGAGCGAAAAGAGAGCAACTGTTACTGAAGCGATAACGCGAAATCTCATAAAAGTTACCTTACAACTACTACCTGTGATTTTTCTCAAAGACAGCGCTATAAGTATGTGATTTAGAAGCGATCCAATTCCATGACCTTATTCCATGCGGAAACAAAATCGTGAACAAACTTCTCTTGCGCATCATTGCTGGCATAAACCTCTGCAATTGCGCGCAAAACAGAATTAGAACCAAAGACTAAATCTGCTCGAGTTCCTGTCCACTTCACTGCCCCCGTTTTATTATCGTGGGCCTCAAATAGTTCCGTGCCCATCTTTGGCGCCCAGGAAGTTTTAGGAGATAACACGTTGACAAAGAAATCATTTGTTAGCGCTCCCTTCTTTTTGGTGAAAACTCCGGTATCTGAACCATCAGCGTTTGCACCAAGTACGCGCAAGCCGCCAACGAGAACGCTCATCTCTGGAGCGGTGAGCGTGAGTAGCGCTGCACGATCCACGAGTTGATATTCCGCTGGAACGGTATTGCCTGACTTCATGAAATTTCGGAAACCATCAGCTAATGGTTCTAGCACTGCGAAAGATGCGACATCTGTCTGCTCTTGCGTCGCATCAGATCGGCCTGATCTAAATGGAACAGAGACTTTATGGCCCGCTTTTTTAGCTGCCACTTCAATTGCTGCGTTACCACCTAGGACAATGAGATCTGCAAGTGAAACAGGGGATTTCTTATTTTTTGCGTTGAAATCGCTTTGAATTTTCTCTAACTTTTTGAGAACTTTTGCTAGTTCTTTAGGATTATTTGCTTCCCAATTGCGCTGTGGTTCAAGTGCGATACGAGCACCGTTGGCACCTCCACGCTTATCAGTGCCACGAAAAGTCGAAGCAGATGCCCATGCAGTTGTGACTAATTGAGATGTTGTAAGTCCCGAGTCAAGAATGGACTTTTTCAGTCCAGATATTTTCTTCTCAGTTAGCTTTACTTTGCTTGCCTTTGGAAGTGGATCTTGCCAAATCAAATCTTCTTTTGGCACAAGAGGTCCTAGATAGCGATTTTTAGGTCCCATATCTCGGTGAGTTAATTTAAACCACGCGCGAGCAAATGCATCTGCAAATTGATCAGGGTTATCTAAGAAACGGCGAGAGATCTTTTCGTATGCAGGATCTGTTCGAAGTGCTAGATCTGTTGTGAACAT
>CAIZHT010000225.1 GCA_903932885.1 uncultured Actinomycetes bacterium | reverse complement strand
GGTGGAGGCTCAAAGCCTAAATTCATTTGCGCACCAGAGACTGCAAGTGCTGGAGAGCGAACAAGATCTTTGATATGTAATAAAAGATCGCGCCTATGTATTTCATCGCTGGCATGTAGCCGATCGAAAGCTCCCGTAAGAATGAGTGCCTCAGTTATTGAAATAGATGAACCAGAGCGACGTACAAAATCAGTGATATCTGTATAGGGACGCGATTGGATAATTGATTCAATCTCTGTTGCGCTAATTCCACTTACAGTAGAAAGTGCGATACGTATTGCATAACCATTTTTACTATTTTCAACTCTATAGACAGAATCCGAAAGATTTACATCAAGGGGTGCGAGGGTGATTCCCATTTGGCGGGCTTCATCGAGTATCAAGCGTTTGGGATACATGCCTGGGTCATGGGTAAGTACACCTGCAATAAATGCTGCAGGATGATGCGTTTTGAGCCAAGCAGATTGATATGTAGGCAGCGCAAAGGCTGCAGCATGAGCTTTACAGAAACCAAAGGATGCGAAGGCTCGCAGTACATCCCAGATTTCAGTAACGATTGCCAACTCATATCCGCGCTCTGTTGCGGCAGGGAAAAACCAATCACAAATCTCTTGTTGCTCAGATGGATCGCCCATTCCTCGCCGTTTTTCATCGGCTGCAGCAAAGGAGATACCTGTCATCGCAGAAATGATTGCAATCACCTGTTCGTGAAAGACAACAACGCCTTCAGTCTCATTGAGAATCTCATAGAGATCGGGATGAATAATGCGCGCACTCTCCCAACCATGTCTGGCTTTGAGAAATGGAGTAATCATGTCGCTCTTGACTGGCCCTGGTCTAAAGAGTGAGATATCGATAATCAAATCTGTAAATGTTGCTGGTGCTAGTTTTCCTACGAGTTCGCGCTGTCCCGGGCTTTCAATTTGAAAAATTCCAAGAGTGCGCGTTGATTGAATCAACTCAAATGTAGCTTTGTCATCGAGTGGCACTAAATCTATATCAACAGATTTTTCTTCTACCCGCTCTATCTCTTTGAGTGCATAAGCAATTGTTGATTGCATTCGAACTCCCAAAATATCGAGTTTGAGTAGTCCTATTGCTTCAACATCATCTTTATCAAATTCCACCATTGGATAACCGCTGGCATTGCGCTGCACCGATACTCGGTCGTAGAGACCGGCATCGGATAAAACGATCGCACATGGGTGCATTGCTAAATGCCTGGGAAGACCATCGAGTTTTTCAGCAAGTGCAATAGTCATCGCTGTAAGAGGGGCAGAAAGATTGAGTTTTCGAAGTTCAGGTAAATTCTCTAGAGCCTGTGAAATATTCTTAGCGCGCACATGAGGCATTGATTTTGCAATCAGATCTATCTCCATTGCAGAAAGGCCAAGGGCTGCCCCTGTATCCCGAATCGCATGGCGCGCACGATATGTATCGACCATTGCTACCGTGGCGCACCTAGAACTTGCGCCATAGCGCTTGAAAACTAAATCATAAGTTTCTAGCCGTCGATCAGATTCAACATCGATATCAATATCAGGTAGTGCCGCGCGCAGCGGTGAGCAGAAACGCTCCATCAAAAGTCCATGGCGCAAAGGATCAACTCCTGAAATTCCTAAGAGGTGACAGATGAGTGAACCCGCACCACTTCCACGAGCTGCAACTCTGATGCCGCGCTCTCGCGCCATATCTGCAATATCGGCAACGGTAAGAAAATATGACTCGTAACCAAGAGTTGCAACAGTTGCTAATTCATCATCTAAGCGCTGTCGGGCTTTATTTATTGATGCACTCTCGTTATAGCGCCAATTGATTCCTGCAAGACTTCGGGTGCGCAATAAAGAACGCATCTCGTGGGCAGATGTTGCGCCAACAACTTCGGGTTCGGGTAAATGAATTCCACCTAAACCAATATCGCGAGCAGGCGATAACAAAGAACGCTCTGCCCACGTGCGAGTTGTCGCTAATAATTCCCGAGGGGTTCGCTCCCCTGCAGCCCTGGCAATTTCGCTAGCAAGTGCAATCATTTCATCGCTCGATTTCAAAAATGCTTCAGCATTGCGCCGTTCAAGATGGCGCTCGTGCAGCGGTACTAATTGTCTGGCGCAATCAAGGATGTCGGCTACTGGGCCATCACTTCGATCGCGCATACGTACAGCATTAGTAATGACTGCATCGATATCGTGATCGCGGGCAAAGATAAGGCTGCGCGCTGCAAATGCAGTAGAGCGGGGGCCGGAGCCTGCAACAAGGTGAGATACGCATTCAATTGCATTGTCTGCAAAAAGATCACGAGTTTTATTGAAAATACTAAAAGCTACATCGAAGCGATGCTCTGTAATAGCACTAGCTAGCGGTGATTGCGGGCCATGGAGAGCGTAAACATTAGTGCTGTACTGGCTATATTTTTGTAATAGTTCAAGAGTCAGTACGACTTTGCGATTATCTGAATCCATATGTAGGGATGTCAGCAAGCGAGATAGCGAGCGCCATCCCCCATCGCTGTGCGCAAGAAGTGTGATTCGAGGTAACTCTTTTACGGAATCGCCTAAATCAATTGCGCAGTTGATTCCGATAATGGGTGCGATGCCATATTCAATACAACTTTGAGCAAAACGAATCGCTCCCGCTAATCCATCGCGATCGGTAAGTGCGAGGGCTGGCATTTCAAATTCAGCAGCTCGAGCAACAAGATCGCGTGGTTGTGTCGTGCCATATTTGAGTGAGTACCCACTGGCAACATTGAGATGTATAAAACTCATTACAGATTTCTAATGATCCACTGACCGCTTACTTCATCGCGTTCGAGTTCAAAGGTTGTCAGTGCTCCAATAGGCGCCGCCTCTACTCGCCACAGCGAGCGCGCTTGATCATCTGGGCGATACTTTCCATCGCTGACGTGATTCCACCAGCCACCCGCTTCACACCAGCGTGACAAGATTGCATGAATACGAAAGCGACGACCCTTGAAAGTAAATTCAATAGGAGTTGCTCCCTCACTGGTTACATCGAGGGCTTTCGTAATCTGTGTAACGGGTTGCGGCACTGACATTTCGGTGGAGCCTTTCGCTAAGCTGTGGATATTCGAACAGATGTTCGAAAGATAACCCCCAGGGCTGACAGACGCAAGGCTGCCTCTGGCTCAGCGTGATCTCGCAACGCGCAGGGCTGAAAGTTGCCTTGAAAGGCATCGAATGTAGTTGAAATTTCAACTATCTTCCCTTACTCTCCCTATGTACGTTTCATTCACAGAAAAATCAATAAGGAGTCCCATGGACGTAGTACTCGTAATCGCACGCATTCTCTTTGCGGCAATCTTTATCAATTCAGGAATCATGCACCTCACAAAGCTTGAAGCAATGACAGGATATGCAAAGTACAAGAAAGTCCCTGCTGCAAAGCTCAGCGTTGTAGTTTCAGGATTGATGATTCTCATCGGCGGTCTCTACATTGCACTCGGTGTCTATGCTGACCTCGGCGCACTTCTCATTGCAATCTTCTTGATCCCAGCAGCATTTATGATGCACGCATTCTGGAAAGAAACAGATGCGACAGCGAAGCAGAATGAATCAATCGGGTTCTTCAAAGATCTATCCCTTGCTGGCGCAGCACTAATTATTTTCGTTCTCGTTGGCAGCGGAGCAAACTTTGGTCCAAGCATTACATCTGCTTTCTTTAGCCTCTAAAGAAAACTCTTAGCAAGAAGGCCTCGGGGTCAAACCCGGGGCCTTTTTCTGTCATTATGCGTATATGGAAATTCTCGGCGCACTCATTGCAGGAGGATTCATTGGCGCCGTACTTGGCTTCATCGGCGCTGGTGGCGCAATGCTATCGGTACCAATTCTTATCTATGGGTTCAATTTCACCCCTGCCCATGCAACAACTGCAGCTCTTGCAATAGTTTTTAGTGCCGCAGTCTCTGGGCTCATCTCTAAATTTCGCAGTAAAGATGTACTCATAAAGGAAGCACTCGTTATCTGGGCGCTAGGTTTAGTAACAAACTTAGGTGGATCATGGGTGGCACATCGCTTGCCTGATTCATTTATTACGACAGGTTTTGCAATCGTTCTCATCTCTGCTGCAACGTCAATGTTATTCAAGCCAGTTGGTGGCAGCGAAAAAAAGATTCCCGTCTTAGCGCTCATTGCAATTTCACTCACTATTGGATTGATGACAGGTCTATTTGGAATCGGTGGCGGCTTCCTGGCCATCCCAGTATTGATTCTCTTCTTCAACAACACATCAAATAAAGCAGCAGGAACATCTCTCTTTATTATCGCTCTCAATACTCTCACTGCATTTTTTGGGCACTATGCAATCTGGTCAGAAATTTCTTGGCACTTGCCAATTCTCATGGCGATATCAGCGGTGATCATTGCTGGTTTTGCATCTCGAATGGGTGAACTTTCTAACCCACTATTGATGCGAAGATCATTTGCAGGCTTACTCTACGCAGTAGCACTCTTTACAGTTATTCAAACTTGGGTAATTGCTTAGCGAGCATTTCGAAGTGATCGTGACATATACCCAGCAAAGGTAAGACAAATTGCTGGGAACAATATCGCGACAGGCAATGTAAACAACTCTGCAAGGCCACCAGTAATTGTTGGCCCAATAAAGAATCCCATCATTCCAATGACACCAACGCGTGCCATGGCAACTGAAGATGCAATACCGGGTGCTTGCGATGCTGCCAAAATAATCGCAGGAAACATTGGCCCAAGACCAAAGCCAGCAAGAGCAAAACCAATATCAATAATGATGAGTGATAAAAGTTGATGTGATTCTGAGAGTGGAACAGCAATGAGAATCGCAATAGCCCAACCGATTCCCCCCACATAGCCACCAATTTTGACTGTGCGTAGTGGGCCAAAGCGGTGAAGCATTTTGTCACCAAGGAAACGGCTAACAATCATTGCTAGCGCAAAACAACCAAATGCTGTCGCATTCAAACCTTTTTCAATTCCCATACTGTCACGCAATAAAATTCCACCCCAGTCACTTGCAGCACCTTCTGCTACTAAGCCGCTGAGCATTGCAATTCCCATTCCCCACAAAGGCAAAACTGAAGTGCTAAACAATGGAATTTTGGCTTCTGTCTCCTCTTCTCCCCCATCGTGTTCATCGAGATCTGGAGGTAATAGATAAATTGCTCCAGGGATATAGGCAATCATGCAAGAAATGCCTAAAACAACTAAGTGAGTTTTGGGGCTTACGAAATGTGCAATCGCTCCGCCAAGGAGTGCGGCGCTAAATGCGCCAACACTCCAGAGCGCATGAAAAGTAGACATCCATCGGCGCTTCACAATTTTTTCGATAACTGCGGCTTGAGTATTGACCGAAATATCCATACTCGAATATCCAAAGCCCATAACGAAAAGTGAGAACACTAAAAAGGGAGTTGTCTGTGCAAGTCCTATTCCAATGAGACCTAGTGGCATAACAAAGATTGCAACTGAAGTAACTCGACGTGAACCATAGGTATGAATCAAACGACCAGCTAACTGTGCGCCAAAAAGAGAACCGATGGTTCCAGAGACTAAGACCAGACCAAACTGACCATTGTTGAGATTGACAATATCTTTTATCTCAGGAACGCGAGCAACCCAGCCCATCGAAACCAATCCCATGATGCCAAATGTTGCCCATGAGGCATTGCGTGCTCGGTTACCGATCTTTGTTAATTCTTCTTGGGTATAAGTCGCGCTCATAGGGAGCAACGCTAACTCATCAGCCCTTATTTCTCGCTACTGAGCCTATTTACTTTGATAAATCTTGTTTGAAAAGCGGCACCCATCATCAAGAGCACTGGAAAAGCAAAAGCGATTGGCAATGAAGTCAGTTCTGCCAGGCCACCGATAATTGTTGGACCAGCAAAATAGGATGCCATTGCAATCATTCCGATACGAGCCAATCCAACAGATGGGGCTACTCCAGGAATCGAGGCTGCAGCTAAATTAAATGCTGGAAAGAAGGGTCCTATTCCAAATCCTGCAGCACCAAAGCCGATACAAACAATGACAAGACTAAGCATCTGATGTGATTGCGCCAATGGAATACTGATGAGAATAGAGAGACCCCATATTCCGCCACCAAAAATTGCGCCATATTTGACTGTATTTACATGTCCCCATAATTCAAAAAACTTATCGCCAAGTAATCTGCTGACAATCATTGCTAAAGAAAATACAACTCCTGCTGCTGCATTGGAGCCCTTACCAATGTTCATGTGATCTTGTAAAAGAATTCCACTCCAGTCGTATGCGCCACCTTCGGGAACAAGAGCACAAATAAGACCGATTCCTATTCCCCACAAAATCATGGCCTCTTTGCCTTTGAACGCGACTTTTGATGAAGTTTGAGTTCCTTCTTCGCCGCCATGACCATCTAAATCTGGTGGCAAGAGGTAACGAGTTATATAGAGATAGGAAAGAAAACTTAGAGCAGACATCACCAATAAATTAGTTTCCGGTGTAACGAGATTTGCTACAAGCCCACCAATGAGGCCCGCGCAAAATGCGCCAATACTCCAAAGGCCGTGAAATGTTGACATCCATCGTCCTTGAGTGTGCTGCTCAATAGCAATCGCCTGACTGTTTAGAGCAACATCCATAAATGAAACGCTAAATCCGCAGATAAATAATCCCAGTGCCAGAATTGGCACACTTTCAGCAATTCCCATGATGCAAACTCCCAATGGAAGTGTGACACCAGAAATGCGCACAACAATTTTTGAAGAATACATATGAACTATACGTCCTGAAAGCTGAGCTCCAGGGACCGCGCCAAACGTGCTTGCAAGTAGCAAAAGTCCAAATTGGCCATCGCTCAATCCCAATGAGCTTTTAATTTCAGGAATACGAGGGATCCACGCCATACCTGTAATTCCTAGAACAAAAAAACTCGCCCAGACTGCATTTCGTGCGTGAATTCCATATTCATATTTGGTCAGAGTCTTAGAAGACATGGAGGGACGCTATCTCATAAAGTTCGCATATGGATGGAATTCTGGAAAAAGCAGCCGTTAGGCGCTTCATCGAAGCCGCACATTCACTTGGTATCGATGGTGAAATAAAGGTTCTCTCCGACTCTGCCCGCACTGCAATTGATGCAGCAAATAGCCTAGGTATTGAAGTAGGACAAATTGCATCTTCATTGATATTCAAACTTCCATCAGGTAATCCACTTCTCATCATTACAAGTGGTCGACATAAAGTTGATACTGATCTTGTTGCACAAAATCTAAATATAGAAAAACTAGATCGAGTTGACGCCGACTATGTGAAAGAGAGAAGTGGTTATTCAATTGGGGGCGTGAGCCCACTGGGGTGGATTTCAAAGCCAGAAATAACTCTCATTGACGAAGCGCTCAATGATTATGATGTAGTTTGGGCAGCCGCCGGCCACCCTCATGCGGTCTATCCAACTTCATTTTCTGAATTGCTTGAATGCACGGGAGCAAAACCTATGGTTGTTGGAGATTGAGATGAAACTTTCAACGCGAAGTTATAACTCTCCAACTTCTAGAGATGCTCTTGTACTGGTGCACGGGCTTGGCTCTGCTGCGACTGCATGGAAGCCAATAATTCCTGCGCTATCTGAAAAGTTCAACGTCATTACTGCAGACTTACCCGGACACGGTGAATCGCCAATGGATCCTGCACAGGCGATGGATCCACAATCACTTGCACTCTTAGTGCGCGATAGCGTGAAAGCAAATC
>CAIZHT010000224.1 GCA_903932885.1 uncultured Actinomycetes bacterium | reverse complement strand
TGCAGTATTGACAACAATTATCTTTGGTTGATTCTTGATTGCTTCGAAGATATTTACTACTTGCTCTCGAGTTAGCTTGTTATTGTTTCCAAGGTTCAAAATTATTGTTGAATCTGGCGCTTTTTCTTTATCGCCAATGATGACATCGAGTAATTCAGGGGCTTGTCGGCCCACGCGAGCATTGATTAGACCGATGCGTTCGCGCATATTCAATTCATTTCGAATTCCTAGAATTACAGAGTCACCGGTAACCCATAATCCCTTAGAAGCAGCAGATCCTTGAGAAGCAGCAGTTGAAGTATCGGAGATAGGCGCTACTGGTTCGTCCAACTGTGCAGTGAGAGCACGTTGGGCACTCGAATTAGTATTGATTGCATACGCGCTAGCAAAAGTCGTAACTGCAATCAGTGAGATCGCACCAAGTGATAGGAGAACTTTTTGACGCCTGCGAACTTCTTTAGTGCGATATTTCATTCCTTTGAACCAATACTCAAGTGCGCCAGTGCGAATAGGAAGTTCTACTAAGCGCAATGAAATATCCGATAGCGCCAAAACTAAAAGTATTCGAAGAGCGAATAGCGCCCATGGCGAGCCTTCCAGATCAAAGGCGGGACGAGTGATTTGAAAAATTATCCAGTGCCACAAGTAAATGGCATATGAACGTTCGCCGATCCACACCATAAATCTGCTGCTAAGAATCGGAGCAAATCTTGAGGCGGGATGCACTACGGAAGTAATGATTGCGCATCCGAAAATTCCTGCTAGTGGGAAAGCAAGTTTGTAAAGAGTTGGATCGCTTTCATTGATAAAGAGAAAAGTTGCAAGGATTCCAAGAAAACCAAATATTCCAATTCCATCAATAAAATCTTGCGCCTTTTTATTGACCTGTTCACTCAAATTTTGAGGCACCCATTTGACTGCAAGTGCAGCACCAAGGAATAGCCCGATGCTATGCGTATCTGTACCGAAGTAGACATGGCTTACTTGTGCTGCGTCAGAGGAGTCAATGCGAAGAGAGAGCAATAAAAGAGATAGACCCGAGAAGCAAGCAATAAGGAGCGCGGTACCTGGAATTTTGTTTTTGCCCAAAAAACGCAGGACTAGAAGCAAAATCAAAGGCCATAACAAATAGAACTGCGCTTCAACACCTAATGACCAGGTGTGCTGAAGTAGAGGAGGCCTTCCAATGGTTTCAAAATAATCAGTATGACGAAAAACGAGCCACCAATTCATAGCTCCAAATATTGAAAATGGCGCATCTGTGAGAAACCTTTTGATGGTATCTGGGGCCCACACGCTAACAAAGAGCGCTGTTGTAACAATCATAAACAAGAGCGGTGGAAGAAGGCGCCTAATGCGCGCAATGTAAAAGGCGCGTAAATCTAAACCACCACTGCGCTGAATTGAATCTAAGAGCAAACGTGTTATTACATAACCTGAAATTACAAAGAAGAGATCAACACCAAGAAAGCCACCAGGTATCCAAGAAATCCCTAAGTGATAGAGAAGTACCGCGATAACAGCAACTGCACGCAAACCATCGATTGCAGGTATGTAACGGATGCCGCGGGGGGAGGCCATAGTTATTACTTACGCTTAGTTGTGGTTTTCTTTGTAGCTTTCTTCTTTGCAGGTGCGGCCTTCTTTGCAGGTGGCGATATTGCTGCCTTGGTGCGCTCACTCTTGACAGAGATTGGCCCACTTTGAATAAGTGTGTTGTCATCATTGAGGTTATTGAGAACGCTTTGTTGCAACTCTGCAAGTCGAACAAAAGCAGATTCCAAACGTGTACGCGATTGGTGAATAGCATTCTCGGCAGCATCGAGTGATTGTGTTTGAATCTTGTATAAGCGCTCAGCTTCTCCAATAACACTTCCCAGCCACAAGCGATAATTTGCGATTTCACCAGTTGCTGAACTGATAATTCTTTCGCCTTCACGTCGCGCCGCAGTCGCTAGCGCTGTCGCTTCACGCTTTTTTGCTTCAAGTATCGATTCAGCCTCTGATTCTGAGCGAGAAATCATCTCTGCTGCTTCTGATTCAGCGACTTGAATATATTTGCGTCCACGCGATTCGGCACCTGAAAGAATTGAGCGCGCCTTGAGTTCTACGCTCTCAAGGGTATCTTTCGCAGTGCGTGTAGTTTCTTTAACAACGCGATCAGCTGCAGCTTGAGCTTTCGCTTCACGTAGTTGTGCTGACTTAATCATTGACATCGCTGTCTCTGTCGCCAGAATTTCAAATTCTTCTTTACTCAGCGTCGTAATATCTCGACGTGAGCGAAGGTCTGCTAATTGACTTTCAAGTTCGCGAATGCGATCAACTGAGTTGGGTTCAGCCGGCTCTTCGCCTTTGAAACCAACCCAACTTAGAAATGAGTTCTTCTCGCCCATGTCACCCTCGCACTATAAATATGGAACTCCCATGAAGTTCCAAATGAGAACCCTAGATTAGAGTACAGATGGCCCTCTTCAAAAGTGCTTTTAGCCCAGATATAAGCCCACGATGAGGGGATTGTGGTGGGTTACTTCGTATAAATGGCGATTGAAATTGCTACATATTGGGAGATCCACGCAGCGAGGACAAATATATGAAAGAGCTCGTGGAAGCCAAAATATTTTGCATTTCGACCCGGGCGCTTGAGAGCATAGAAAATTGCACCTATTGAATAGAGAAGTCCACCAAAAATAATTGGAAGAAGTATCCAAAGACCGCCTTCCTTATACATCTGCGGCAAGTAAGCCACGGCAAACCATCCAAGAAGTAAATAATTTGCAACATAGAGCCAACGCGGAGCACCTACCCAAAAGACGCGAACAGCAACACCAATGAGTGCGCCTACCCAAATAACAGAGAGCAAAATCGTGCGGTCGCGACCATGAAGCAAAGTCACCGCAAAGGGTGTGTAAGAGCCGGCAATGAGTAGATTTATATTGGCGTGATCAAAGCGGCGCCATATCTTTTTCTTCTCTGGAGACCACGGCACTCGGTGATAAATAGCAGAAACGCTGAACAAAAGAATTGCAGTAATTGAATAGAGAGCAACTGCAAATTTGAAAGAATTTTTGCTCAGTATAAAAAGAACTAACGAAGCAATAATGACAGCGGGGGTAGCACCTAGATGAAACCAACCACGCAACTTTGGTGGAGCTACTTGTTGCGTCATGGTGGCTCCGATCAATGGGCTACCCCCGACTGTACGGCAATTATCCTTTTGCGGCTGCGAAACCAACTTCTAGATCTGCCTTGATATCGGCAATGTTTTCAAGACCAAGGCTCAAGCGAACGAGACCAGGTGTCACCCCTGCATCTAATTGTTCTTGAGCACTGAGTTGTGAGTGCGTAGTAGTTGCGGGATGAATAACGAGAGAGCGAACATCACCAATGTTGGCAACATGGCTAAAGAGTTTGAGAGATTCAACAAACTTCTTTCCTGCTTCTGCTCCACCTTTGAGTTCAAATGAAAGTACAGAGCCAGGGCCTTTTGGAGAATATTTCTTCGACAATGCGTTATATGGTGATGATGCAAGCGCTGCGTAATTCACTTTCTCAACACTTGGGTGCTTCTCGAGCCAAGTGGCAACTGCTTGCGCATTCTCAACATGGCGTTCCATTCGAAGGCTTAGAGTTTCTAATCCTTGTGCGAGCAACCATGCATTAAATGGTGACACTGCTGCTCCAATATCGCGCAGAAGTTGCAGGCGAATCTTGAAGATATATGCAAGGTTTGCTCCAAATGCAGAACCAACTCCAAGTGCTTGCGCAAAAACTAGGCCGTGGTAGCTAGGGTCTGGTTCATTGAATCCCTTGAACTTCTCTGGATACTGGGCATAGTCAAATTTTCCAGAATCAATGATTGCTCCAACAACTGTATTTCCGTGGCCAGATAGGAATTTAGTCGCTGAGTGAATAACCACATCTGCACCATATTCAATTGGCTTGATGAGATATGGCGTAGCAACAGTGTTATCTACGATGAGTGGAACACCAACTTCGTGGGCAATATCTGCAATTGTTTGAATATCTAAGATTTCATTTTTTGGATTTGCAATTGTTTCGCCGAAGAATGCTTTTGTATTTGGACGAACTGCTTTGCGCCATGATGCAGGATCACTTGGATCTTCGACAAAAGTAACTTCGATACCAAACTTAGGCAATGTGTAATGGAACAAGTTATACGTTCCACCATAGAGACTTGGGCTAGAAACAATATGGTCGCCAGCTTGCGCAATATTGAGAATTGAATACGTTGTTGCAGCAGAACCTGATGCCACAAGAAGAGCGGCGACGCCACCTTCAAGTGCTGCAAGACGCTGTTCAACAGCATCTTGAGTTGGATTCATGATACGTGTATAAATATTTCCCATTTCAGCAAGACCGAAGAGATTCGCAGCATGTTGTGTATCGCGGAATTGGTATGCAGTCGTTTGATACAACGGCAATGCGCGCGCTCCAGTTGTTGGATCAGGTACTTGCCCAGCATGAATCTGCAGGGTTTCAAATGACCATTCTTGTTCTGACATTTCTGACTCCCTCTGTCGGTACGCCGTGTAGCGAGGGGTAGAAAATAGCAACCCTGAGCCGATACTTCTCACGAGTTATTGGTTCTTGCAAAGGGGGTGCATATAGGTGATTTAGCGACGGGATTACCCCCTTCTGAGCGTAGAAGGCAGAAAAAATCGTTCAAATTTCTTCCGTATAGGAGTGAAAAATGCTCGCAGATACCCCAAAATATGAAGTATTGGAATCCAACGGCGTTCCTCGAGGACGCCATTGAGTCTGATTTTCAAAGATCGCCCGATCCTTGAAATGTTATCTAAAACTTTCGGAAAGGCCCATTATGTTGAAACTCGACAGCGACCAATGGAACCTCGTCTATAACGTATTCTCGTTTGGACTAGTTTCTATGCTTGCCTGCACAATTTTCACACTAGTTTCACAGCAACGTGTTCTTGCAAAGTATCGCACTGCTCTAGTGATGTCATCAATGGTTACATTCATTGCTGGCTACCACTACCTACGTATCTTTGATTCATTCAAAGAGTCATCAGCCGATATGACAGTAAACATCAGTGGCGCACAAGGCTCATTCAATGAGGCTTACCGCTATGTTGACTGGCTTCTCACTGTCCCACTTCTACTTGTAGAAGTTATTGCAGTGCTAGCACTCGCTAAGGAAGTTTCACGCTCACTCATCATGCGTCTGGTTCCAGCATCAGCTGCAATGATCGCACTTGGTTACCCAGGTGAAATTTCAAATGATCAGAACACACAGGTAATTTACGGTGTTCTTTCAACACTTCCTTTCCTCTACATCCTGTATGTCTTGTTCGTAGAACTTGGCAAGTCACTTGATCGTCAACCAGAAGGCGTTGCAGCAACAGTTGGTCGCTTGCGTCTTCTCTTGATCGCCACATGGGGCGTATACCCAGTTTCATACATCCTTGGTATGGGCGAAGGTATGGCATCAGCAGAGCAGTTCGTAGGAGTACAAGTTGGTTACACAATTGCTGACGTATTGGCAAAGTGCGTATTCGGTCTAACAATTTT
>CAIZHT010000223.1 GCA_903932885.1 uncultured Actinomycetes bacterium | reverse complement strand
TTTGTCACAAGCAGCATCTGCGTACTGGGTTGCAGGTATGACTCAATTTACAATTCGCGTACTCGGTGTAACTCCAACAATTGGTGCGTTTGAACCGCAATCAATTGCTGCAGAAGATACGGCTACAAAGTTAAAGAATCCAACTTCAAACTCACCTGGAATCTGGACATACTCTGTTCTCGATGAAAAAGTTGCAAAAGTTGTCAATGGAACTGTTGTCGGCGTAGCACCAGGAACAACTACGCTTTCAGCTGTTCAATCACCAGGCGGTAAGTATGGTCAGTCAAATACTGTGCAGACAATTCTTACCGTGACTGCCAAAGTTGTTGGTGCCACTCCAAAGCCAACAGTTTCTCCATCAGCATCACCGACTCCAAAGCCAACCACGTCAACTTCTGTAGGAGCAACAAGTATTAGTGTCACTGTGTCAAAACGCATAATGACAATTGCTGCAGTCGGATCCACAACAGGACTAAAAATAACAATCAATGGCGCACTTGCAAAGATCGGCAAAAACACGGTGAAATCAGGTAGTAAGACTGTTCTTGCCACAGTTGGTACAAAAGTTATTTACATGAAAACTTTCAAGATCAAATAACTGAATTCCCCATTCTTTTCTAAGTCCTGAAAAACTGTCCTACAAGGCTCATTCCTATGCCATCATTGCTAAGTGCAATCACCCTCACCTAAGAAAAGTAATAACTGGCTTGGCCTCTACATCGCCTTAGGTATTGTTTGGGGCTGCTCATTCATTTTCATAAAATTAGGTTTGGAATTTCTGACTCCAGTAGGCGTTGCTTTTGGGCGCGTTTCATTAGGTGCCCTCACATTAGTTTTTTGGGCTCGCTATAAGAACATCTCGCTACCTACAGATAAAAAGGTCTGGGCTCATCTGTGGGTTGTTGCCATGTTGCTCAATGTTGTTCCAGGCGTCCTATTTGCTCAAGCCGAAACACAAGTGACTTCAATTCTTGCAGGAATAATAAATGCAGTCACACCATTGATGACTTTGCTTGCAATCATGATTGTATTTCGCGGCGAAAAATTGAAGAGCTTTCAAATTATTGGTCTACTACTCGGCTTTTTAGGAGTACTTACGGTTCTTGGAGCGTGGAATGGACTTGGAGCAAATCCAATAAGCGCTGTGCTCGCATTATTACTTGCTGTTACTTGCTATGGATTCTCTTTTCCATATACTCGAAAGTTCGTCCTGCCTTATAAATTGAAACCAGAAGCGATGGCGGCGACACAAGTTTCCTTAGGTGCAGTAACCCTTCTGCCTTTTTATTTATTGGATGGAATAGCAAAAGATGAGTATCGCCCGGGGCCAGTACTTGCGATGATTGCACTTGGCGTCTTCGGAAGTGGCTTTGCCTATATTTGGAATTTTAAGATAATGGAAGCTGCAGGTAGTGCCATTGCTAGCTCTGTAACGTATGTAACTCCGCTAGTAGCAGTCATAGTTGGAATCATTTTCTTGGGTGAAGGCCTAACGTGGCATGAACCTGTTGGCGCGCTCATCGTCTTGCTAGGTGCTGCAATAGGACAAGAAAGAATCTCTCTAGGAAAGAGAAAAACCAACGGGTAATTCAAGGCGATGCTGCGCGAGTAACTCTTTGTTTTTTAGTATTGATCCCGTTTTATCGTCGGCAACAATTATTCCTCCGGAGAGAATCACTGCTCTCTCGCAAAGTTCATAGGCGTATGGAAGGTCATGCGTCACCATCACGATTGTGACATCAAGTGAGCGCAAAATGTCTGCTAATTCTCTGCGACTAGCTGGATCCAGATTCGATGATGGCTCATCCATCACCAAGATTTCTGGCTTCATTGCAAGCACTGTCGCAACTGCAACGCGTCTGCGTTGGCCAAAGGAGAGATGGTGTGGAGGGCGATCTTTGTACTCAGCCATTCCTACCAAATTGAGTGCATAGTCAACAGTTTCATCAAGTGCTTCGCCGCGAATACCCATGTTGTATGGACCGAAAGCAACATCTTCTCCAACGGTCGGCATGAATAATTGATCGTCAGGGTCTTGAAAAACAATTCCGACTTTCGAACGAATATTGCGAATAGATTCCTTATTCTTTGAATCAACCTTTTCGCCTGCAATGAAAACTTCACCCTGCATTGTCTGGTGAATTCCATTCATGTGTAGAACAAGTGTGGTCTTACCAGCACCATTTGGCCCAAGTAGTGCCACGCGTTCTCCCTTTTCAACACGAAGGTTAACTCCGTAGAGAGCTTGATTGCCATCGGGATATGCAAAAGCCAAATTATTGATTAACAAACTTGGGTGATTATTCATCTACTTCTAACCCTTCATCCTGAAAAATAGCGAGACAAGAAGTGCCACAGCGGGAATGCTAAAGGCTCTTAGCCATACTGAAGCGCCGACAGATTTCACTTCAGTATGAGGAAGTTCTCCATCAAAACCGCGAGAGAGCATTGCTAGATGCACACGCTCGCCACGTTCGTATGAACGAATAAACAGTGCTGCAGCAGATGTCGCAATAACTTTCCAATGCTTTATTCCTGTGGCATCAAAACCGCGTGACTGGCGTGCAATTGCCATTCTTTCCATTTCATCACTAATTACATTGACGTAGCGCAACATAAAGGAGGCAATCTGAACCATAATTGTTGGTAATCGCAAACGTTCTAGTCCACGCAAGATCTCACGGGCAGTAGTTGTTGTTGAAAGAATGACAGCGCTGAGAACACCTAACGTTCCTTTGGCGACAATTGCTATGCCAGCGAGCAACCCATCTCGGTAAAGATTGAAAGGGCCTAACTCAAAGCGTTCGCCTGTTCCAAAAAAGGGCATCAGGATTGCAAAAAATATAAATGGCACTTCAATAAGTGCTCGTTTTGAGAGAGTAATAATCGAGATTTTTCCAGCTAGCGCCGAAGTGATCACTAAGGCAAAAAAGATTGCAAATGCTGGCCAATATGTAATTGGGGTGGAAACAACGACGAGTACAAAGAATAGAACGGTGCAGATTTTTACATGCGGTGGAAGTGAGTGCACAACTGAGTGGCGATGAATATAGAGCCGCTCACCAACATCATGGCCATGGTGATGACCATGAGAATGAACCTGGATCTTTTCGGCAGTTGAAGTATTTATTTGCTTGCACCATTCTTGCGTCGCAAGACCAAGAAGAGTCCAGTAGAAATACCAGCTGTAGCGATGACACCAATTACTCCAGCTGCTCCAGTTGAAAGGCGATCATTCTCTATTCCTTTGACGCCATAGTCAGCAAGTAACTTATCTGCATTTGTGTGTTTCTTGGCGGTGTCGAGGAAACCAATATCTCCAGCAACTTTCTCTAATCCATCAGGGCTTGAGGATGCGTAATTTGAAACAATTCCAGCAAGTAGAAGGGATATCGCAAATCCAACGATTAGGAAAACATTTTGTTTCTTCATTCTTGAATCCTTGTTTCTAGTTTTTGGTTTGTTCCTTGATATCCATAAACAAGGTCTGAACGACTTGCCATCACTGCACCTACAGCGAGAGCCGTAATAATCCCTTCACCAATTCCAATCAGAATGTGAGTTCCAAGCATTGCTGTAAATACTTGAGTAATCGAAAATGTTGCGGTTCCGCCAATTGCAAACTGGAGAACAAATCCCGCGGCTGCGCAAGGAACAGAGATCAAGCCTGCAAGGAAAGCAGCTACTGATACCGAGGACTTATTCTTTGGAAGAATTTTCTTGACCATGACAAAGATTGCATAACCGACCCATACTCCGAGAAAGGACATGTTAAAAATATTGAGCCCTAGTGCAGTCAATCCACCATCAGCAAAGAGCAACCCTTGCATGAGCAAAACTACGGTGAGTGCTAACGAAGCAGCCCACGGACCAACAAGAACTGCGGCGAGCGCTCCACCAAGTAAATGACCACTCGTTCCGGCAGCAACTGGAAAGTTGAGCATCTGGACTGCAAATATAAATGTCGCTGTGAGACCAGCAAGAGGGGCAGTTTTTTCATCGAGTGAAGATTTTGCCCCTTTGAGTGAGAGCGCAACGCCTGCGGCAGAAAGGCCAGCGAAGGCGAGTGAGGTGGGAATGTCGATGAAGCCATCAGGAATATGCATTGCCCCGCCCCCTCTAGATGCAAACTGTTTGCAAGTAAAAGGGTAAACCAACCATTCCTCAGCGTCCACTCGAAATACGCCTGTATGGTCTGGCCCATGAAGCGCCTGCTTGTTCTAACGATGCTTCTAGGGCTATTCCCTAGTTATGCGCAGGCAACAGAGTCATGTAATTGGGATTCAATGCCAGGCTGGGTGGCGCGCGAAAATAAGAAGGTCGGCGCTAAAGATTGGTCAAAATCCTTACCCGTAAAGATGAGTGCAGATTTCTCTCGACGCAAGAAGGCAGATCGTATTGAAGGTTATTTTTCAACAACCAGTGTCAGGTGTGGGCAAACTGCCGAACTCATACTTATTAATCCACCGAAGAAGACATCTCTCTCAATTTTTCGCACTGGCAATTACAAAGGTAAAGGCGCTCGCCTTATTTCTAAAGAAGTAATTCGTGGTGATTGGTCATTTACGCCAAGTGAGCTAACGCCTCCGGGTCAGTATCTATTTCGTTTAGATTCTCCGGGAAAGATTTCTTCTTTTGTGCCGCTAGTGATTAGTAACCCAAGTGCACCGAGTGAAATTACATTTGTATCTTCTGTACTCACATGGCAGTCCTATAACCAGTGGGGCGGAAAGTCACTTTACAAGGGAGAAGATGCCAAAAAAGAAACACGAGCAAGTGAGGTTTCTTTTGATCGTCCTTATGATGGCGACGGCGCGGGACAAGTGAGATATATGGAATTGCCACTATTGAAAATTGCAGAAAAATTGGGAATCGATATTAGTTATGCAACAGATTTTGACTTAGATACCAACAAAGAATTATTGAAAAATACAAATGCAGTGCTCTTTGGTGGGCACAGTGAATATTGGACAATTCAAATGCGCGCCTCCATTGAAGAAGCAATTGCTAATGGTGTAAATCTCATAGTTTTGGGTGGTAATACCGCGTACAACAAAACAACTTTCTCCTTAGATAGAAGATCAATGTCAGAAATTATTCCTTGGCGCGATCCAAAAGTGAACGCGCCCGAATCGATCTTTCTTGCATCGCAATTCATAGCACTTGGAATACGGCGAGATTTAATTATTTCAAATCCTTTGCGTTGGCCATTTAGCACCTTGGAAAATGTGACAAAAATTG
>CAIZHT010000222.1 GCA_903932885.1 uncultured Actinomycetes bacterium | reverse complement strand
GCGGACATTCGAAAGCGCGGTTAGGGGTCCATATAGTCGAGCCAAAAGTGCGGTAATTGCAAGCAGCGTTCCAACAGTGACCGTTCCTGAGATTGCTAAATGACCACCGATTCCATATGCAATAGCAGTTGCAATAGCTGCCACGCTTGTAAGAGCGATAAAGAAGAGTCGATTGAGGAGTGCCATTGTGATCCCGATATCTGCAACCTTACGAGCTCTGGCGCGAAAAGATTCTTTCTCCTGTAAGGGTTGTCCGTAAAGAGTAACGAGCATCGCTCCTGACACATTGAAGCGCTCTGTCATCGTGCTCGACATTTGAGCATTCAAATTGAATGATTCTCGTGTAAGAGACTGTAACTTTCTTCCAACCCATTTAGTGGGAATAAGGAACATCGGCAAAAGGATGAGTGCGACGAGAGTTATTTGCCAGGAGAGAATCAACATTGTCGCTCCCACCAATACAAGGCTCACCACATTGCTCACTACCCCTGAAAGTGAGGCTGTGAAAGCTTGTTGTGCGCCTATGACATCAGAATTGATTCGTGAGATAAGTGCACCAGTTTGTGTTCTTGTAAAAAAAGCGATTGATTGTTTTTGAACGTGCGCGAAGACCAATGTTCGAAGATCATAAATCAGACCTTCACCAATTTGAGAGGAATACCAACGTCCGATCATGCTCATCAGTGCATCTGCAATTGCAAGGGCTCCAACCATGAGAGCAAGACGCGTAACTAGTTGGCCATTCTTTGGAATCACACCATCATCTATCAGGCTTCGTAGTAGAAGCGGAGTTGCAACAATCAGTACCGCATCGATTACTACCGTGAGGAGAAATAGAATGATGCTGCGCTTATACGGCTGCGCAAAAGAAAAAATCCGTTTTACAGTCCCTGGCTTGAGCTTTTGTTCCTTTACAGATGGATCTGCCGTCATTGAGCGATGCGTCATCCAAGCCGCATGCATCGACATGTTCTAAACCGTAAATCCGAGAGCGCGCAGCTGTTCTCTTCCATCATCGGAAATCTTGTCTGGACCCCACGGTGGCATCCATACCCAATTGATCTTCACATCAGTTGTCATCCCAGCAAGTGCTTGTCGAGTCTGATCTTCAATAACATCTTGCAAAGGGCATGCTGCAGATGTAAGAGTCATATTGAGAATTGCAATGTTTGTTTCATCAACCATGACGTCATAAATGAGTCCTAGATCAACAACATTGATCCCGAGTTCTGGGTCAACTACATCCTTCATTGCCTCAGTAATATCATCAACAGTCGTACTCATCATTACCTCCGTTAGAGCAATATTCTATTTGGTTGATGCAGAAAGCACTGCATCCTTATAAGCCATCCAGCCTAAAAGTGCACATTTGATACGGGCTGGAAATTTTGAAACCCCAGCCAAAGAGACGGCATCTTCGAGTATCGCGGGATCGCCAGTCTTTACTCCCTTGCTCTGCATCAGCTCAACAAAGTTATCCAAAATTACTCGAGCTTCATCGACGCTCTTACCTATTACTAAATCGCTCATGATAGAAACGCTTGCTTGGCTGATGGAGCAACCCACGCCATCCCACGAGATGGAGGAAATGGAGTTATTTTCAAGAGCAAGATTGAGAGTTATCTCATCACCGCAACTTGGATTTACATGGTGCACTTGTGCGTCATATGTAGAAAGTAAACCTTTGTGCTGAGGATGCTTATAGTGATCTAAAATGACTTCTTGATAGAGGGCATCTAATTCCATTATGAGCGTCCAAAATATTTCTGTGCTCCAATGATTCCATCAATCAGTGCATCTACATCGCTCTCATCATTATAGAAATAGAGAGAAGCACGAGTCGTTGCGGGAACTCCCAACTTGCGAGTCAGAGGCCATGCACAGTGATGTCCCGTACGAACAGCAATACCTTGCGCATCCAAATACTGGCCGAGATCGTGCGGGTGAATATCTCCAAATGTGAAGGAGACAGTTCCACCGCGCGCTTGCATCTGTTG
>CAIZHT010000221.1 GCA_903932885.1 uncultured Actinomycetes bacterium | reverse complement strand
GCGCCTTCGCAGGCAGCAAGTGATCGCGAAACTTCATAAGTAAAGTCAACGTGACCAGGTGTATCGATCATGTTCAAGATGTATTCCTGACCATCGATACCGCTGCGCCATGGCAGACGAACTGCTTGCGACTTAATGGTGATTCCGCGTTCGCGTTCAATATCCATGCGATCTAAATATTGCGCGCGCATATTGCGGGCTTCTACAACTTCGGTGATACCCAACATGCGATCGGCAAGAGTTGATTTGCCGTGATCGATATGGGCAATGATGCAGAAATTACGAATCTGCTCTGGATTAGTTGCTGCGGGTTGGGGCGCCTTAGCAAGTGAAATTGCAGGCATGAACCTAGCCTCGCTTTAGTGTGTAAAAGGAATTAACGTGCGCCGGCTTTGGCAGCAGCCTTAGCCATTGATGACTTCTTATTTGCTGCTGCATTCTTGTGAAGAACACCCTTTGCAACTGCAACATCGAGAGCCTGTGATGCACTGCGTAGTTCAGTTGTAATTGCGCTTGCATCCCCTGCAGTTACTGTGTCGCGAAATTTACGGACGGCAGATTTGATTGATGAGCGAACACTCTTGTTGCGAAGGCGAGCCTTCTCATTTGTCTTGATTCGCTTGATCTGCGACTTGATATTTGCCACGTCTGTATATCTCCGAACTTTCTAGAACCTGTGTGGTTTACGCCCGTATGGGCAGAGGCGAAAGGTTACCGTAGAGAGGGCATTGGACTCAAACTGAGCCAGATTTAGCGCATAGAACGGGCAGTTGTAATCCTTTTGACCGCTTTTTCGAGGGCGTAAATGGGATCACTGGCCGCACCTTTTACTTGCGCATCAGCTAATGCAATTGCACTTACTGCATCGGCTAATCCGCGCGGACTCCAATGTGTGAGCTGTCTGCGCGCTTTATCAATTTGCCATGGCGCCATTCCTAACTGGCCTGCTAATTCAAATGATTTACTTCCACGATTAGTTCCTGAAACTTTGGCAATAGAGCGAAGTGCTGATGCAATTGCACTCGTGACCATGACTGGATCAGTTCCTGTCTCTAGCGCACTTCGAAGGCTGACAAGGGCAACAGATAAATTGCCCTCAATTGCAGCATCGGCAACATCAAATCCTGTTGTTTCAACTCTTCCTTGATGGAATTTATCGACGATCGCTTCATCAATTACTCCCGCTGGTGCATCTGCTGCAATCTGACTCACTGCTGATTGCAATTCACGAAGGTCTCCGCCTAATGCGCCAACGAGTGCCGCAACTGCGTCGGGTGATGCCTTACGGCCTGCATCGAGAAATAGATTGCGAACAAACTCAACTTTTTCTGCCTCTTTTTTCAACGGCTCGCAAGCAATAATTTCTGGTTTTACTTTCTTGATTGCATCAAGGAGCGCCTTGCCTTTGACTCCGCCTTTGTGCAGAAATACAACAGTTGTTGATGCATCAACTTCACCTAAATAACGAATCAATTCATCTTTGTTATCTTCCGGCAAATCTTGTAAGTCGCGAATAATGAGGCCGCGACGTTCTGAAAAAAGTGATGGGGAGAGCGCATCGGCAATATCGCCAACAATTGTGTCAGCGGCAAAGAGAGTAGTTATCTCAGCGTTCTCACTTTTTAGTTCAGCCATAATCTTGGCAAGGGCTCGATCGGCAAGGGCTGCTTCAGAGCCGAGAACGAGATAGAAAGAATTCATCGCAAGGCTCCCCTCTTATCTAAATAAATCTAAGCCACTCTTACTTGTTCGAATCGAAATCTTATGGCCATGCGCGCTAAGTGCAATGGCGCCATCACGATCGGTTCGCACAACTCTAGCGCCACCCTGCCTCAATGCGGCAATAGTACTGAGGGCGGGATGTCCGTAGGAATTGCCTTCACCTACAGAAATAATTGCCACTTGCGGATTCAATATTTTCATCAAAGTCTCATCCTGATATTTAGAACCATGATGACTTACCTTGTAAATATCAACGCGGTGGAGCAATGGCGCTATCTGTAATTGTGCAGGAGGTTCTAAATCGCCTGCAGCAAAGAGTGAGTAATCCCTTGTTTCTATCAGTAGCCCAATGCTGGAATTATTTATTGCAGAACCATCTCCGGGCATAGATTCGAATGCACGAACTGAAGTTTCTGGCCACAGCACTGCAATCTTTATCTTGCTCTCAATACTTGTTCGCATTCCTTGATGAACAATAGTTATTGGCGTCTTTCCCATGAGTTCGTAGACGCGTTGGCTCTCAACTTGGGGTTCACTATTTGTGCTTACCCATAGCGCTCCAACTCTTCGCCCATTCAGTGCACCTTCTAAACCTTCAACATGGTCGGCGTGAAAATGTGTGAGTATCATCAAGGAAATTTCCTTGATGCCTAGCTGTCGTAAACAACGATCTTCGGCTGAAGAATCGGGCCCTACATCAATCACCATTGCTCTATGCGAACCGAGATTGAGAACTAAGGAATCACCTTGTCCAACATCGCATTGCGCCACCTGCCAATCACCAGATGGAAAGCGGTGAATCCATGTACTCGCTAATAGCAAAATCAAGAAGAAGATAATCACTTTGCGGAAGATGGGTTGGAGAAAAATCCGCATCGATATCGCTATCGTAATAATGAGGATTATTCGAATAAATCCCTGCATACCGACACCAAGTGATACCACCGGAAAATGTGATGCCCATTCCGCCACAGTGCCAATAAATGCAGCTGGGTATCGAACAATGAAAATCAATATCGCGCTAACGACTGGAAGAATTGGCGCAAGTAGTGCTGCAATAAAGCCCAGAATCGTAATTGGGGCGACAACTGGAGCTGCCAATAGATTTGCAACGACAGATATTGGAGAGATGTAGCCAGAGAGTGCGACAAGAATTGGTGAACAAAACAAAGTTGCAGCAATCGGTGGCGCGAGTGCCTCTGCAAATATCTTGGGAACAAATCGTGTGAAATAAGCAATAATCTTTGGAGCAAAGAGTAAAAGTCCGGCAGTTGCCATAACTGATAAGGCAAATCCTGCATCACGACTCTGCCATGGATCAGCAATTACTACTGCTCCCATTGCAAAACCTAGCGCTGGCAAAGAATCACGAGCCCGACCGCTACCTTGGGCAAGTAGTAATACTGCAGCCATTGCAGCAGCGCGCAAGACAGATGGCGACGGACGAACCAGTGCAATAAATGCAATCAATGTCAGTGCTGTCGCCCCAAGTCTCCATCTAAGTTTGCGTACTAAAAACTGCATAAGCCAGAGCACAAATCCTGAAACGATTGCAAAATTTGCTCCACTGACTGCAACTAAGTGGGTAAGTCCCGACCTCTTCATCGATTCTTTGAACTGTGCACTTTGTTTTGAAGTATCACCAAGGACCATTCCCGGAATCAGTGCGCCAGAATCACCATCGCCACTGATCTCACGCAGACCCGTTCTAATTGCGCCAAGTGTGCGAGCCAAGCGTGATGCAGGTGTGAGGATTGCAATATCGCCTTCTAAGAGCGCTAGGACTGCAACTCTCGCTTCATCGCTACGGATTACTCGTGCATGCGCACTAAAGCTTTGGCCAGGCAGTAGTGAATAAGAATGTGAATCCTGAGTGATAATTCTTACTGGAATGCGCAGATCGAACTTTCCAAGCTCCCCTTCAATATGAATCGCTCGTGCAAGAAATGTGTAGTTTTGTGGTGCAAATGTTGAACCGTATACCTTGCGCGCACTCTTTGTTGGATCAGTAACAACCTGGGCGATGAGCTCAAGACTTGTTCCATTGAATTGTCTAATTGCCGAGTTTTCAAGTGATTGTTGTCGAAGTGACATTGTTGCGGAACCAACTAAGAGCGCTACAACCACAACAATGAAACGTTTCTTGTGGCTAAAGATTGCAAAGAGTGTGAGTATGAGTGAAGTTAT
>CAIZHT010000220.1 GCA_903932885.1 uncultured Actinomycetes bacterium | reverse complement strand
GTCGGTGGAAAAACAATCAAAGTTTTCGCAGAACGTGACCCAGCAAACTTGCCATGGGCATCAGTTGGAGCAACTGTAGTAATTGAATCAACTGGTCACTTCACAAAGGCAGCGGATGCAAAGAAGCACATCACGGCAGGTGCAAAGAAGGTAATTATTTCTGCTCCAGCAACGGATGAAGATATCACCATCGTTATGGGCGTAAATCATAAGAATTACGATGGATCAAAGCACCATGTAATTTCAAATGCGTCATGTACGACAAACTGTCTTGCACCAATGGCAAAGGTTCTCAATGATAATTGGGGAATCGTCAAAGGCCTTATGACAACTATTCACGCGTATACAAATGACCAAGTAATTTTGGATTTCCCACATAAAGATCTTCGCCGCGCACGTGCCGCAGCGACAAATATGATCCCAACATCAACAGGTGCTGCAAAGGCAATCTCACTCGTTCTTCCAGAACTCAAGGGCAAGCTCGATGGATATGCAATGCGCGTTCCAGTTCCTACAGGGTCTGCAACTGACCTCACTGTTGAACTTGCAAAGGAAGCAACTGCTGCAGAGATCAATGCTGCAATGAAGGCTGCATCACTTGGTGAACTCAAGGGATTCCTTACATACACAGAAGATCCAATCGTGTCATCAGATATCGTCACAGATCCTTCTTCTTGTGTATTTGATTCTGGTCTAACAAAGGTAATTGGCAACCAAGTAAAGGTTGTTGGTTGGTATGACAACGAATGGGGTTACTCAAATCGCCTCGTTGATCTCATTACCTATGTAGGCAAAACTCTTTAATGCAAGATTTCGTCTCACTTGAACTCGTTGGAAAGCGAGTCTTTCTTCGCTGTGATCTCAATGTCCCATTGAAAGATGGTGTCATCAAAGATGATGGACGTATCAAAGCTTCGCTTCCAACGATAAAGGCGCTTCTTGAAAAAGGTGCTTCGATAGTTATCGCTGCACACTTAGGAAGACCTAAGGGCGAGGCAAAGCCAGAGTTATCTCTTGCTCCTGTTGCGAAACGCTTAGGCGAACTCCTAAGTAAAGAAATCATTTTTCGTGGAGAAGTAATTGGCAGTGAAGTCACAAAGAGTGCACACAATCTAAAAGCAGGAGAAATCTTGCTGCTAGAAAATATTCGCTTTAGCGCTGCTGAAACAAGTAAAGAGGAGAGCGCACGCGCTCTACTAGCAAATGAATTAGCAAAACTTGCAGATTTCTATGTAGGTGATGGCTTTGGCGCTGTTCATCGCAAGCATGCTTCTGTGTATGACCTTCCGAAGTTACTTCCCCATGCCGCAGGATTCCTTGTATCTGCTGAAGTAGAAGTCCTCAAGAAACTGACACAGAGTCCTGACAAACCATATGGTGTCGTACTTGGTGGAGCAAAAGTTTCAGACAAGATTGCAGTTATTTCAAATCTTTTGGACAAGGTCAATGTCATGGCAATTGGCGGGGGAATGGTCTTTACATTCCTTGCAGCACAAGGCAAAGAGATTGGTTCATCCCTTGTAGAAAGAGATTTGATACCTACTGTAAAAGATCTCATCGCACAGGCTGCAAAAAATGGAGTGGAGCTTCACTTACCTACTGACATTGTTGTTGCGCCAACATTTTCTGCTGATGCACCAGCAACACTTGTAAGTGCTGATGCAATTCCTGCTGATCAAATGGGACTAGATATTGGTCCTGAGTCAGCAAAGGATTTCGCGAAAGCAATCGAGAAGTGCAAGACAGTATTTTGGAATGGCCCTATGGGTGTATTTGAATTTGCTGCCTTTGCCGAAGGAACAAAAGTGGTTGCAGAAGCACTTACAAAGGTTTCAGGAATCTCAGTTGTTGGTGGGGGAGACTCGGCTGCTGCTGTTCGGGCACTTGGTTTCGCAGATTCTGATTTCGGATATATTTCGACAGGTGGAGGAGCATCCCTTGAGTATCTTGAGGGTAAAGAACTTCCTGGTTTAGTTGCATTAGATCTGCAGTAATCCAAAAATCTATAAAGGAGCAATACATGCGTAAGCCACTCATGGCAGGTAATTGGAAGATGAACCTCAATCATCTTGAAGCAATTGCGGTTGCGCAAAAACTTGTTTATAGCCTCGATGATAAAGATTACGACGCAGTTGATGTTGCGATCATCCCTCCCTTTACCGATATTCGCTCAATTCAAACTCTTGTCGATGGAGATCGTCTTCGACTTCTATACGGCGCTCAAGATATGTCACCTGATGCATCAGGTGCTTTCACTGGAGATATTTCTGGTTCAATGCTTGCAAAGCTTGGTTGCACTTTTGTTGTACTCGGTCACTCAGAGCGACGCGCAATTCATCAAGAGAGTGACGCCCTTATCAATCGCAAGATCAAAGCAGCCCTTGCGAATGAACTCACTCCGATTTTCTGTGTCGGAGAAGAATTGCCAGTTCGTGAATCAGGAACACATGTTTCCCATGTAATTCGCCAAATCCGCGCAGGACTTGAAGGTCTCACAAAACCGGAATTGAAGAAAATCGTTATTGCATACGAACCAGTATGGGCAATCGGTACGGGTAAGACTGCAACACCGGAGGATGCACAAGAAGTATGCGCCGCTATTCGTGAAGAGATTGAAACTATTGGCTCTGCCGAAATTGCAGCTGCGATGAGAATTCTCTATGGAGGTTCAGTGAAATCTTCAAATATCGTCGAAATCATGAAGCAGGGCGATGTCGATGGCGCGCTTATAGGCGGTGCGAGCCTGGATCCTGAAGAATTGGCGAAAATCGCTAAATTCCATCTTGCTGGCTAATCCCTAGTATCCTTACCCATCTAGTTACCTACAGGAGTCCGACGTGAAATTAGCTCTCTCAATTCTGCTCGTTGTTACGAGCGTTGTAATGATCCTGCTTGTACTTCTCCATAAGGGCAAGGGAAGCGGACTCTCCGATCTTTTCGGTGGTGGTATCTCTTCAAACTATGGTGGCTCTTCGGTTGTAGAACGCAACCTAGATCGCATCACGATTGTTGTCGGTGGTCTTTGGTTCGCACTCGTTGTTGCACTCAGTTTGGTATTGAAGTAAACCGTTTTCTAATTCTTTGAAGGAGTAATACATGGCAAGTGCAATTCGCGGAAGTCGTGTCGGCGCAGGTCCGATGGGTGAAGCCGAGCGCGGTGATTCGATTGCTCGTTCCCACGTCTCATACTGGTGCTCAAATGGACACGAAGTTCGACCATCTTTTGCTGAAGAAGAGAGCGTTGTTATTCCTGCTGAATGGGATTGCCCAAAGTGTGGTTTTCCTGCAGGTCGCGATAAGAATAATCCGCCTAGCCCAATCAAGAACGAGCCTTATAAGACACACCTTGCATATGTAAAAGAGCGTCGCACAGATGCAGAAGGTGCTCGCATTCTTGAAGATGCACTTCGTAAATTACGCGGAGATGATGAATAAAAGTTTCTAAGAACTAAAGTTGGCGAGCTGCTTCTAGTAGCTCGCCAATTCCATTTCTGCGCGAGTTCAGGTGAAGGCGCAGCAATGGATAAGAACGAGATTCAAGAGCGCGTCCATCACCGAGGGCTTGAGCCATCAAGAGTGTTTCGAATCCAAAATTCTTCCCTGGTATTTCGAAATCGATATCGCATGCACCTGTTATTTGTAGGAAAGCACCATTGCGTTGCCCGCCCTTATGGAATTGACCAGTTGAATGAAGAAAACGTGGCCCCCATCCAAAGGTGACAGGACGGCCTGACTTATGGGCAAGAATCTTTCGTAGTTCTGCAACAGCGACATCATTGGTGCGATCTAAGTAAGCCATGATGGCGATGTAGCCACCTTCTGGAATGCTAGAGATAAATTCTTGAAGTGAAGCGAGTACAGAATTGCCCTGACCAAATATTGCAATTGATCTATCGGTAGTTTCTGCTTCGAATGTTGGCAAATTACCTGACCATTCAGTCAGCAATACAGATGTTTGCTCCTTCGCCTCTGTCACATTGGGTTGATTGAAAGGATCAATTTCAAGGGCTGCGCCAACAAGAGCAGTAAGCCATTCCCATGTAATGAACTGCGCACCAAGATCACCCGATACAACACAATCTGCATTGCCAGTAAATGAAATACGAAGTGGATTTCCTTCGCTTCCTTCGTGTGAATCTTCAACAACGACTGGAAGTCGTCCTACTTGGTTTTTTCCTGTTGATTCAGCAACTAATTGTTCGATCCAATCGCTCAATCCCGGCATTCCGCAATTCTCATCAGTGAAGGTGAGATATTGACCGGCAGTTGCTAGTACATAAGCGCAATCAAGCATTGCTTGTGGGGAGTTGAGGAAAGCTGATTTAGCATCACTTGCACTGTCGAGAAGGATTGAAATATCAACGCCGATAAGTGCCGATGGGACTAAACCGAAAGCGCTAAGAACGCTAAATCGACCACCTACATGTGGGTCAGCATTGATAACGCTGAGACCTTGTGCGCGAGATTCTTTATCTAAAGGGGAGCCGGGATCGGTAACGATAATCATGTGATTCGAAAGTGCTAATCCAGCTCTCTCAAATTCATGGGCAAAGAATGCTCGAGCCGAAGCCGTTTCAATTGTTGAACCCGATTTAGAGCTAACGATGACAAGGGTCTCTTCCAATTGTGCCGAGAGCGCATTCTGTAAATAATGAGGGTCGGTTGAATCAAGAATAAACAATTGCTTCTGATAGGTCTGTGCAATCACTTCTGGTCCTAGTGATGAACCACCCATACCTGCTAGAACAACATATTTCTTATCACGATGCTTTGCGGCAAGTGCATCTACAGTCGGCAAGAGATCTCGTGATTGCTCAGGAAGATCTACCCAATTCAAACGAATGGTTGCCTCAGCGACTGCATCGAGGCCCCAGATAGTTGGATCCTTTTTCGCTAAGCGCTGATGCGCATCAGAAATACGGGCATACAAAGCGCTTTGACGATCGCTAGATGAAACTGTTGATGCAAAAGAATTCATTACTTAGTCCCAGCGATGACCGCTTCAACGATTGCCTGAGGAGTAAAGCCAAACTCCTTGAAGAGAACTGAAGCAGATGCAGAAGCACCATAGTGCTCCAAGGAAATTGCAGTGCCTTTATCGCCGATAAGTTCGCGCCATCCTTGAGCAATACCAGCTTCAACGCTGATGCGATTTGTAATGGATGGAGGTAGGACTTCATCACGATATGTGCGGCTTTGTTCGTTGAACCATTCGATACATGG
>CAIZHT010000219.1 GCA_903932885.1 uncultured Actinomycetes bacterium | reverse complement strand
TTTGTCAGGACTGCGAATAGGAATTGTTGGAGATGTTCTGCATTCTCGTGTCGCTCGATCTAATGTGCTTCTACTCGCTCTCTTGGGTGCGCACGTAACTCTGATAGCACCTCCAACACTTTTACCTTTCGGCGTAGAGAGCTGGCCAGTTGATATCTCCTACGATTTTGATTCTGTCTTACCTTCACTGGATGCAGTAATGATGCTGCGAGTCCAGCAAGAGCGCATGTCCGATTTATTCTTTCCCAATGCGCGCGAATACTCGCGATATTTTGGACTCAATAGAGATCGAATGATGATGATGAAGGCAAACTCCATCATTATGCACCCAGGCCCGATGAATCGTGGTTTAGAAATAACTGCCGATGTTGCCGATAGCGCACGCTCTGTCATTGTGGAACAGGTATCAAATGGAGTCAGTGTTCGTATGGCGATTCTTTACCTTCTCTTAGCGGGAGCACCAAGTGAGATTGGAGCACAATCATGAGTTCTTCGTACATTCTTAAAGGTGGCTCATTACCTAATGGAACCAAGAGTGACATTGCAATAAAGGATGGACTTATCTCTGCAATTGGCACCTCACTCGATGCAAGCGGAAGTGAGATATTTGATATCACCAATTGCGTGGTGCTACCTGGTCTAGTGGATTTACACACCCATCTTCGTGAACCAGGGCGCGAAGATGCAGAGACAGTTCACTCGGGTTCTCGGGCAGCGGTAAAAGGCGGCTTCACTGCAATTTCTGCGATGGCAAATACATCACCAGTTGCAGATACTGCAGGTGTTGTTGAGCAAGTATTTCGTTTAGGACAAGAAGCAGGATTATGTGATGTCTTCCCGGTTGGAGCCGTAACTCAGGGACTTGAAGGGGAGAAGCTCTCTGAAATGGGAGCGATGGCCAATTCGATTGCGAAGGTCAGAGTCTTTAGTGATGACGGCCATTGTGTTTCAGATCCACTTGTTATGCGTCGAGCGCTTGAATATGTAAAGCAGTTTGGTGGCGTTATCGCTCAACATGCGCAAGAGCCACGCCTGACTGTTGGCGCACAGATGAATGAAGGAATTGTTTCGGCAAAACTTGGCCTCAAAGGTTGGCCAGCAATTGCAGAAGAATCAATAATCGCACGCGATGTGTTAATCGCTGAACACGTTTCGTCACGTCTACATATTTGCCATGTAACGACGGCTGGAGGAGTTGAAATAATCCGTTGGGCGAAAGCGCGCGGCATTGATGTCACTGCTGAAGTGACTCCACATCACTTACTGCTCACAGATGATCTCGCTTCTTCCTATGATCCAATTTATAAGGTAAATCCGCCGTTGCGCACTCACAAAGATGTCATGGCTCTACGCGATGCCCTTGCAGAGGGCATCATCGATATCGTTGCAACAGATCATGCGCCTCATCCTGCTGAAACAAAAGAGTGCGAATGGCAGGAAGCATCCTTTGGAATGTTGGGATTAGAAACGGCTCTCTCGATCGTGATGCACACCATGGTTGATACAGGTTTAATGAATTGGCAGCAGGTCAGTGATCGTCTCTCAATTGCACCTGCTCGTATTGGCGGATATGGCGATCATGGTCAGGAGATCGCTGTCGGAAAGAGCGCCCACCTGAGCGTGATTAATCCAACTGCCTCATGGAGGGTCGATCGCGACCTAGTTGCTTCACGGAGCCGCAATACTCCCTTCCATGGAATGGAATTTCCTGGTGTAGTAACACATACATTTTTCAAGGGAGTGAAGCGATGACTAAAGCATTCTTCGTTCTCGATGATGGTCGAATATTTGAAGGTCGATCGTGGGCTGCAACAGGCAAAACATTTGGTGAAGCAGTATTTCAAACAGGTATGACTGGATATCAAGAAACACTGACTGATCCTTCGTATCACAAACAAGTAGTTGTGATGACTGCGCCACACATTGGCAACACTGGCGTGAATTCCCTCGATAATGAATCGTCAAAGATCTGGGTTGCAGGCTTTGTTGTCAGAAATCCTTCATCTCTGACATCTAACTGGCGTAGTGAAAATGA
>CAIZHT010000218.1 GCA_903932885.1 uncultured Actinomycetes bacterium | reverse complement strand
TTTCACAGTCACAAGTTGAATCTGCGGTTCTTATTGATAGAAGTCAGAAGATTAAATTGGTTCTCTCTTCAGGGAATTCTATTAAGGGCTCCACAAAGGTAGAAGCTTCGTATATTGCGCGACAAGAACCAACGTTGATTGATGCGCTCAGTGCAAATCCACCAAGCAAGGGCTGGACAGTTGATGTCCCTAAGCAATCAATGCTTACAACATTCCTCTTTAGCTTTGGCCCAATTTTAATTATTGGATTGCTCTTCTTCTTAATGATGAGCCAAGCTCAAGGCGGTAACCGGGTATTTTCATTCGGTAAGTCACGCGCAAAACTTCAGAATAACGATGTTCCGCAAAATACCTTTGATGATGTTGCAGGTGCCGATGAAGCAATTGCAGAGCTTGAAGAAATTAAGGATTTCCTTGCAGATCCTGCGAAATATGCACTCCTTGGTGCGAAGATTCCAAAGGGTGTACTTCTCTACGGTCCTCCAGGAACAGGTAAGACACTCCTCGCACGTGCAGTTGCTGGTGAAGCAAAGGTTCCGTTCTACTCAATCTCAGGTTCTGATTTCGTTGAAATGTTTGTCGGAGTTGGTGCTGCACGAGTTCGTGATCTATTTACACAAGCCAAAGCGAATGCACCTGCAATTATCTTCGTAGATGAAATTGATGCAGTAGGTCGTCAGCGCGGAACAGGTATGGGTGGCGGTCACGACGAACGCGAACAAACACTTAACCAGCTTCTCGTTGAGATGGATGGCTTTGAATCAAATGGACAAGTAATTTTGATTGCATCAACAAACCGCCCCGATGTTCTTGACCCTGCGCTACTTCGTCCAGGCCGCTTTGATCGTCAGATTCCAGTAGAGCGACCAGACCTCAAGGGGCGCGAAGATATTCTTAAGGTGCATGCAAAAGATAAGCCGATTGATAAAGAGGTAGAACTCCTTGCATATGCCCGCAGAACACCAGGTTTCACAGGTGCAGATCTTGCAAATGTTCTCAATGAGGCAGCGCTTCTCTCTGCTCGTGAAGGCAAGAAAGCAATCGGCAATATTCAGATTGATGAAGCGATTGATCGCGTCATGGCAGGACCACAACGTAAATCTCGTTTGATGTCTGAAGAAGAACGCCGCGTTACTGCATATCACGAAGCAGGTCACGCACTAGTTGCTCATGCACTTCCGCACACTGATCCTGTTCACAAAATTACAATCATGCCTCGTGGCCGTGCACTTGGTTACACAATGGTTCTTCCTGATGAAGATAAATACTCAACAACTCGTAACCAACTTCTCGATCAATTGGCGTACTCACTTGGTGGACGCGCTGCAGAAGAGTTGATTTTCCACGATCCATCAACAGGTGCATCTAACGATATTGAAAAGGCAACAGCGCTTGCTCGCGCAATGGTCACTCAATATGGAATGACCGAGGCAATCGGTGCAATCAAACTCGGAAGTGATTCATCTGAACCATTTATGGGGCGCGATTATGGGCATCAGCGTGATTACTCAGAGAATGTTGCAGCGAAAATTGATGCAGAAATTCGAAAGATGATTGAGAATGCACATCAAGAGGCTTACGATATTCTCGAAGCGAATCGCGCAATTCTTGATGAGATGGTTCTTCAACTCCTGGAGAAGGAGACGCTCAACAAGGAAGAGATTGCCAAAATCTTTGCACGTGTGAGCTCATGGCCTAATCGCCCAGCATGGACGGGCTCCATCACTCGCGTACCTTCATCTAAGCCACCAGTAGATATTCCAGAGCGAGTAATTCCCGCTACACCTGATGCGCCTAAGAAAGCTCGCAGAGTTAAGAAGGTAAATCCCGAGTGACCGATATTTCATCGGTATCAATGGGGCCAAGCGATGGTCGCGCATCGCATCCCTTTGATCAAGAGCGCGCAGAGAAAGCGGTTCGCGAACTCTTGCTCGCACTCGGTGAAGATCCAGAACGTGAAGGACTAAAAGAGACTCCTGCTCGAGTCGCTCGCGCATTTAAAGAGAACTTTGAAGGTCTATGGCAGAAGCCAGAAGATGTATTAACAACAACTTTTGATATCGGTCATGAAGAACTTGTCATCATCCGCGATATCGAAGTCTTTTCTCACTGCGAACATCATTTGACTCCATTTCATGGCGTAGCTCATGTTGGTTATATTCCAAGTGGCAAAATTACTGGACTTTCAAAGGTTGCACGTTTAGTTGATCTCTTTGCCCGCAGGCCACAAGTGCAAGAGCGTTTAACGACACAAATTGCAGATGCACTTGTTGAAATTCTCAAGCCAATGGGAGTAATTGTAATTATTGATTGTGAGCACCTCTGTATGTCTATGCGTGGGGTTCGTAAATCGCAAGCACGCACCACAACTTCTGCTGTGCGAGGCGTTCTTCGAGATGCGACTACTCGCGCTGAAGCTATAAGCCTAATTACGAATCGATAGCGCACCATGTTGGTAATGGGAATTCTCAATGTAACTCCAGATTCCTTTGCCGACGGTGGAGTTAACTTTGAAGTCGAACATGCAATCAATCGCGGGTTAGAGATGATTGAAGATGGCGTAGATATCATCGATATCGGCGGCGAATCAACAAGGCCTGGTGCAGATAGAGTTCCTGAAGAGGAAGAGCAAGCACGTGTACTGCCTGTTATCAAAGGGCTCAGCAAAGAGGGTGTTCCTTTAAGCATAGATACGATGCGCGCTTCCACTGCAAAGTTAGCTGTTGAAGCAGGGGCAACAATCGTCAACGATGTCAGTGGCGGCTCAGCTGATCCGGATATGTTTTCCACGGTTGCAGCTCTGGGCTGTAAGTACACAATCATGCATTGGCGTGGACATTCCAAAGATATGAATTCAAAGGCTATCTATAACGATGTCGTGCAAGATGTTATTGAAGAGGTAACGGTCCAATTAGATAAGGCCCTTGCAGCTGGAGTCTTACGCGAGAACATCATCCTTGATCCAGGTATTGGCTTTGCCAAAGATCCCGAACATAATTGGGAGATCCTAAATAGAATCGATGAGTTCATCGCACTTGGTTACCCTGTGCTAATCGGTCACTCACGTAAACGATTCCTTGGTGGGGATCATCCTGACGATCGCGAAGCTGCAACGGTAGCAGTAACGCAGACACTGGCAGGTAAAGGAATCTGGGCTGTGCGAGTCCATGGCGTGAAAGCAAATGTGGAGGCGATTCGAAAATGAGCGATTTCATTAAAGTTACTGGGATTTGGGGATTTGGTTATCACGGCGTCTTTGAACATGAAGCGAAGAATGGGCAAGATTTTTTCGTTGATCTTGAAATTTCACTCGACCTAACTAAATCCAGTAAG
>CAIZHT010000217.1 GCA_903932885.1 uncultured Actinomycetes bacterium | reverse complement strand
TGTGCCTGACAACATCTTCGGCGGTGAGTTCTAGGAATGCAATATCGTCAATCTCTTTGAGAATATCTCTAATAACTCGCAGCCCTGAATGTTGACCATTGGGCAAATCAATCTGGGTTACATCGCCAGTTACAACCATTTTGGAACCGAAGCCAAGGCGAGTGAGGAACATCTTCATTTGCTCAGGTGTTGTGTTTTGAGCCTCATCCAAAATAATAAATGCATCATTGAGCGTACGTCCACGCATATATGCCAAAGGAGCAACTTCAATAACTCCTGATTGCATCAAACGAGGAATGGATTCAATATCAATCATGTCGTTGAGGGCGTCAAAGAGTGGTCGTAAATAGGGGTCAATCTTTTCTGACAATGTTCCAGGAAGGAAACCTAAGTGCTCCCCTGCTTCAACTGCAGGCCTTGTCAAAATAATCTTATTTACTTTTTTCTGCTGCAGGGCCGAAACGGCCATCGCCATCGCTAAATAAGTTTTACCTGTACCAGCAGGACCAATACCAAAAGTAATGGTGTTCTCTTCAATTGCATCGACATACTTCTTCTGATTTGCAGTCTTTGGGCGAATAGTGCGACCACGATTGCTGACAATATTGAGAGAGAGAACTTCTGCTGGATGCTCTTGAGGAATTTGATTGAGCATTGCTATAGAGCGCTTGACCGCATCCGCATTGAGAATATTTCCTGAACGAATGACAACCATCATCTCGTTGAATAAATCTTCAATTGTTTGGCAATCAACGTGAGCGCCACGAAGGGTAATTTCATTTCCCCGTACGGTGATATTTACTAATGGGAATGATGCTTCAATGACTCGTAAATTTTCGTCATGAGGACCGATCAAAGCAACCATAGGAATGGCATTAGGTACGGTGATCAGTGTGCGCTCCATTGGTGGCAAATCTATCTTTAACCAGGTGGCCAAGCCAGTGCACGGCCGCCTAGCAGATGCATGTGAGCGTGAAAAACGCTCTGACCAGCGTCGGCGCCAGTATTGAAAACAGTGCGATAGCCACTAAGTCCGCGCTCATTAGAAATCTGCTCTGCCACTTTGAATAGTTCGGCAGTAATTGTTGGTGATGACTTTGCTAGCTCGCCACCATTTTCAACATGAAGCGTTGGAATTATCAAAACGTGAGTTGGGGCTTGTGGAGCAATGTCATTGAAGGCGACCACATTCTCATTTCTAAAGACAATATCGGCAGGAATATCACCTTCAATGATTTTACAGAACAAACATGTGGGATCTAAAGACACGTCTTTACCATACCTGTAACTTTGCACAGAGAGCTGAAACTGCCGCAATACCTGCATGCGCCGAACGCAGAACCGGGCGCCCCATTCGAGAAAGCATCGCACCTGCATCAGTAAAGCGCGCTAATTCATCATCGGTTATTCCACCTTCTGGGCCAATGATGATGACAAGATCTGCAATACCTAAGGGAAGCTTTAGTTCACTCAATGCACTAGGCGCGCTTTCATGGAAAACAACTGTGCAACTAGATTGCTTGATGAGTGCGCAGATTTGTTCAGTACTTGCTGCATCCACAACATGTGGGATTCGTAAGCGACGAGATTGCTTACTTGCCTCTCTGGCCGTAATTGCAAATTTATCTGTTCCTTTACCGATGCTTCGACTAGAGGTCCAAGGAATAATTGTGTCAACGCCTGCTTCGGTAAGTAATTCGATTGCCTCTTTTGCGCGATCTCCTTTAGGAATTGCTTGAACAACCGTAATCGATGTGCGTAGCGGTTCTTGAAAACCGGTAGTCAAGACTTGAACTTCTAGTGACTTCTTCTTCACGGCAAAAACTTTTACCTCGGACCAAGCGCCAGCGCCATCGCTGAGCATAAAAATTTCCCCTGCCGTCATCCGTAATACGCGCACAGCATGGTGGGCATCATCGCCATCGAATTCATAGATTGCGCCAGGACTTGTTGGCAAATCTTCAACGAAGAATAAGGTGAGCATTGTTAGCGGTTGAACGCATCTCTAAATTTACTAAAAAGGCTTCCATCATGGTTTTTTACGTGGCCATCGCCTACTTTTTCACCCCGTAGATCAGCAAATTTCTTGAGTAATTCTTCTTCATCACGGCTCAACTTTGTTGGAGTCTGAACCTCAATATGAACAATGAGGTCTCCGCGATGGCTACTGCGAAGCCGTGTCATACCTTTACCTTTGATGCCAACAGTTGCACCACTTTGCGTTCCAGCCTTTACTTGAACATCTGTTGAACCATCGAGTGTTTCGACACTAACTGTTGTACCCAAAGCAGCAGCACTCATAGAAATTCCAAGAGTCATATGCAGAGTTTCGCCATCTCGAACTAAAAATTCATGTTCTGATTCAACTATTTCTACATAGAGATCACCTGCTGGTCCACCACCTGCACCAACTTCACCACGACCAGATAATTGAATTCGATTTCCTGTTTCTACCCCAGGTGGAATTTTGATTGCAATTGTTTGACGCGCACGAACGCGTCCATCTCCTCCGCATTCACGGCATGGATGTGTGATTACGCTTCCATATCCTTGGCAGGCGTTGCACGGACGTGAAGTCATGACTTGACCGAGGACAGAGCGCATCACATGTTGAGTTTCACCGCGTCCCTTACACACCTGACACATACTTGGTGAAGCACCATCGGCGCATCCAGTTGCTTGACACTTTTCACATGCGATTGCGCTTTCAACAGATATTTCGCGTTCTATTCCAAAGCATGCTTGAAATAAATCAACTTCGATGCGAATGAGTGCATCTTGACCCTGACGTGTGCGAGGACGAGGACCTCGTGATCCGCCGCCACCAAAGAATGCATCCATGATGTCGCCAAAACCGCCACCGAATCCACCGCCACCGAAATTACTTCCACCCATGTCGTAGTTCTGACGCTTCTGTGAATCACTCAATACTTCATACGCAGCAGTTACTTCCTTGAATCTATCCTGAACAGATGGATCAGGATTTACATCGGGATGGAGCTCTCGCGCAATCTTGCGATAGGCCTTTTTTATTTCATCTGCTGAGGCATCGCGTGATACACCCAATGTTTGATAGTGATCGGCCACTTACACGCCCTCGTTTATGAATCGACCAACGTATCGTGCAACGGCTGAAACTGCTGCCATCGAGCCTGCATAATCCATACGGGTTGGCCCGATAATTCCAAGTGCACCTAGTGGTGAACTATCACTGCCGTATCCAACAGTTACTAATGAGGTTGAACGAAGATTTGTTTCGCTCTGCTCAGAACCGATACGAACCTTTACCGTCTCATTTGCATCACCGAGTAAACGAAGCAATACAACTTGTTCTTCAAGGGCTTCAAGTACAGGATGCATTTGCGTTGAAAAATCCTCTTGGAATCTAGCTAAGTTCGCTGTTCCTGCAAGTACAACTTTTTGCTCTGGTTGCTCCATTGCCATTTCAATAACGGTAGATAAAACGATGGCAACATCGCGACGATCACTCGTGGAGTAACTCTCCATAATTCCAGTCAAGCGCTCAGCAACATCTGGAAGACTTTGGCCCATCATGGCATTATTGAGTTGATTACGAATTGCAGAAATAAACTGATCTGGCACATCTTTAGTAAGTTCAATTGCACGCTGTTCGATACGACCAGCATCAGTAATCAAAATAACCATCAGGCGCGAACTTGTAAGTGAAACTATTTCAACGTGGCGCACTCGTGACTTCACCATCGTTGGATATTGAACAACTGCTACCTGCTTAGTGACATCTGCCAACAGGCGAACTGTTCGCATGACTACATCATCTAAATCTAGAGCACCTTCAAGGAAAGTTTCGATAGCACGACGCTCTGCACTTGATAGCGGCTTTACGGTTGCTAATTTGTCTACAAAAACGCGATAACCCAAATCTGTTGGAATACGGCCTGCACTTGTATGAGGTTGAGTAATCAAACCTTCATCTTCTAGTACTGCCATCTCGTTTCGAATCGTCGCAGGAGAAATTCCAAGGCCATGACGATCTGCAATCGACTTAGAACCCACAGGTTCTTGAGTCGCCACATACTCATCAACGATGGCGCGAAGAATTTCTAGACGACGAGATGACATAATTTTTAGATAGTAACGATTGCAACAGATAGAAGTGTCAGAAGAAAGAATGCGGGGAATGCAGTCTTTGGTTTATTGGCGCGAAAGTGGAAGTAAATAGCGCCAGCCATCGTGACCCACAAAACTAGGAGTGGAACCCATTGCATCCATGTAAAGCGAAGTCCTGTCACTAAACCAAGTGCGGCCAGTGCTTCAACGACGCCAATGAGGCGCGCCATCCAATCTTTGACATTGACTTCGCGCGTGCCAGAGAGCCCTTTCTCATTTCCGCTCGCCTTTGATAATCCGGAGATAACGAAAATAAGAGCAAGAAAAGCGACAATCACATTATGCGTAGTGTTCATAGTGGCCGAGGATACTAGATAACTAATTCGCGCACGATTCGATCAGCGATGAGGCGTCCCTGTGGGCTCAATTGCAGATGTTTATCAACCATGCTGATGTGGCCACTTTCGCGATAACTTTCAATTCGCTCTAACTGCGTTGGTGTCAGGGATGAGATATCAATTCCTTCTCGCATGCGAATTGCAAGCATTATTGATTCATCTCTCATCTGCTCTTCCGTCAAAATTTCACTATCTAATATCGGGCTCTCTCCACCAAATAATTTTGCTTTATACGTTGTTGGATGTTTGAGATTCCAGAATCTTTTTCCATCAATATGTGAATGAGCACCAGGTCCAAGGCCCCACCAATTCTTATTCTCCCAATATGCAATGTTGTGGCGACATTCATGGCCTGGCTTTGACCAATTACTGAGTTCATACCATTGCAGGCCTGCTTGATTACACATTTGATTGACAAGTAAATACATATCAGCCATCAAGTCATCGTTGGGCATGGAAATATCTCCACGTTTGATCTGTGCTGCAAGTTTTGTTCCGCTTTCAACGATGAGCGCGTAAGCACTTATGTGATCAACACCCAGTGAAAGTGCTGACTCAATACTTGTTCGCCAATCCTCTAGCGACTCCCCTGGTGTTCCATAAATGAGATCAACACTCAGACTTGAAAATCCTGCTTCGCGCGCCATCTCAACTGCCTTTGCGACATTGGCTGGATTATGAGTTCTATCCAAGGTTGCAAGAACGTGTGGCACAGCTGATTGCATTCCAAATGAGATTCGATTGAACCCTGCATCTAGATACTGGCGCATCTTCTCTGGCGTTACAGAATCTGGGTTTGCCTCTAATGTAATTTCGCAATCATCTGTGAGCCCGTTGCGATTGCGAATAGCAGTAATTACTCGCCCTAGGTCAGCTGCTGGTAAAAGGCTTGGAGTTCCGCCACCAAAGAATATTGTGGGAACCACATCGGTTGGAGCGCTATCGAGTTCCTTGAGAACAGCATCAATGTAATCGTTGCTCACTATTTCTAGAGTTGCACCATCTTGTAATTCATTAGGTGTGTAGGTATTGAAATCACAATATCCGCATCTCTTGATGCAATATGGAATATGAACGTAAAACGAAAGGCCTGACATAGCTACTGCTTACGTGCGGCTTTCACCTTTTCGATATC
>CAIZHT010000216.1 GCA_903932885.1 uncultured Actinomycetes bacterium | reverse complement strand
GATACACCGGACTTCGGTCTATTTGGCCAATTCAACCTTTTTGGTTCATTCGGACAGGTATCTGCAATCACCGCAATCCTTCTAGTCTTCACCCTTTTGCTCTCTGACTTCTTCGACACAGTCGGAACTGTTACAGCAATTGGTCATGAATCTGGACTGATTGATAAAGATGGAAATGTTCCAAATAATGATCGCATTCTTCTTGTCGACTCATTGGCAGCCGTTGCAGGCGGTGCGGGAAGCATCTCCTCAAACACAAGCTATATCGAATCTGCATCGGGTGTTGGTGAAGGAGCTCGAACAGGACTGGCCTCACTGGTAACAGGGTTGCTCTTCCTGCTAACAACATTCTTTGCACCACTTGTTGCGGTAATTCCTTACGAAGCTGCAACACCTGCCTTGATCATCGTTGGTTTCTTGATGATGACACAGGTAAAGAATATTGATTGGGAAGATTACGGAATCGCGATTCCTGCATTCCTTACAATCATCTTGATGCCATTTACTTACAACATCTCTGTTGGTATCGGCGCAGGATTCGTTTCATTCGTTGTAATTCGCTTGATTCAAGGACGTCGCAAGGACATTCATCCATTGCTATTCCTTGTAGCTGGATTATTTATGATCTACTTCTTATCTTCACCAATCAATACTTGGGTGAGCTAATTGTAGAAATTGTGTTGAAAGAGGGCTCAGGGAAACCTGGGCCCTCTTTCTTTTTACCAACTAATAGCGGGTAGAGAGTTTCTTCCTAGAATTTCATTTGTTCGTGAAAATGGCTTGGAGCCGAAGAAACCTCGGTAGGCAGATAGCGGACTTGGATGAGCGCTCTCGATTACCCAATCACTTCGAAAATAATGTTTCACACTCTTGGCATCATTGCCCCAAAGAATCGCAACCACATCGCGTCTGCCCAATTCATGTGCAATGGCATTGGTTATAGGAGCCCACTGTGTGATTCCAATTTCTCCATCAGGTGAATATGTAAGAGCGCGATTGAGGAGCAGTACGCCTTGATTGCTCCACTCCTTTAGGTCTGATGCAGGTACGTGGCCCACCTCCAAATCCTCTTGATACTCCTTGAAGATATTTCGCAGTGATGCTGGAATTTTCTTCTCATTCGGGACAGCAAAAGCAAGACCTGTTGCATTGCCTGGCGTTGGATAAGGATCTTGTCCAAAAATTACAACTCGAACACTTTCTATTGGAATGGTAAGTGCGCGAAATGCGTGAGCGAATGCTGGAAATGTGGTTTTTCCTTCGAGACGATCTTCAATAGTTTTGATTTGAGATGAAAATGGAGCTAGTACCTTTGCCCAACTCTCATCAAATGGCACGAGCAAAGAATCGTCCATTTTCATGTACAACGCTCATTGAAATCCCAAAAACCGCACTCAAGTGTTCTTGAGTAATTACTTGTGCAATCGGACCAGATACCGCAACGAGGCCTTTATGTAGAAGTAATGCATGCGTCGTTCCAGCCGGAATTTCTTCAATGTGATGGGTGACTAATATTGTCGCTGGCGCAGTTGGATCTTGTGCAAAAGCGGAAAATCGACGCAATAAATCTTCTCTGCCACCCAAGTCAAGACCAGCAGTTGGCTCATCTAACAGGAGAAGTTCTGGATCAGCCATGAGTGCACGAGAAATTTGAACTCGCTTTTTTTCTCCATCACTGAGCGAGCCATAAAGTCGATCTCCAAGTTCTCGCACTCCAAAATTTGTCAGTAAAGCAATAGCTCGTGATTCATCCCATAAATCGTAATCTTCATTCCATCTACCAAGAATTGCAT
>CAIZHT010000215.1 GCA_903932885.1 uncultured Actinomycetes bacterium | reverse complement strand
GAATTTGGTTGGAGACTTCGAGATACTCTCAAATTTGATGGACTTGATCCCTTGTTAGAACAGATGGCAAAAGATTGCTCTCGTGCGCGTGAATTAACGGAGCTCTAGCCTCGATTTCTCCTATTCATAGGTGCGCTGGTAACCTTGCCCAGTCCAACGAGAAAGCGAGTTTCCGTGTATCAAACCGGAGACCATCGTGGCGGTAACTAAGGAGAATAAGAAATGGCACTAACACCAGAAGTAAAGAAAGAAATTATTGCAAAGTACGGTTCTTCAGCTACCGACACAGGAAGCCCTGAAGCTCAGGTTGCTTTGCTTTCAAAGCGTATTGAAGATATTACCGAGCACTTGAAGACAAACCCACATGATCACCACAACCGTCGTGGTCTATTGCTATTAGTTGGTCAACGTCGCCGAATTCTTCAGTACCTCGCAAAGACAGATATTAATCGCTACAGAGCGATTATTGAAAAACTCGGCATTCGCCGTTAATTAGACACACCTACCCGCCGACGGCAATGGTCCTCGGTAGTGGTTTCCGGAGATTTCTTTAGCAGAAAAGTTCCGTGAACTTCGATCGAAGATTCATATGTCCTCTCGGCGCGGGTAGCTGAGAAAAGGAGCGACCCATGGAGGGTCAAGAGGTTCAGACCGCAGTAGCCGTTATCGATAACGGAAAGTTTGGAAAACGAGAGATTCGTTTTGAAACAGGACGTCTTGCACGTCAAGCAGCAGGAGCAGCAGCAGTTTATTTAGATGATCAAACAATGATCTTCTCAGCAACAACTGCTTCAAAGACTCCAAAAGATCAATTCGATTTCTTTCCTTTGACAGTAGATGTTGAAGAGAAGATGTATGCAGTTGGTCGTATTCCAGGATCATTCTTCCGTCGCGAAGGTCGTCCATCAGAAGATGCAATTTTGACATGTCGTTTGATCGACCGTCCATTGCGTCCATCATTTGTAAAGGGACTTCGTAACGAAGTACAGATTGTCGTCACTGTTATGGCACTCGACCCAGATCATATGTATGACGTCATTGCTATCAATGCCGCATCTATGTCAACACAATTAGCCGGATTGCCATTTTCTGGTCCAATCGGCGGCGTTCGCGTTGCATTGATTGACGGACAATGGGTTGCATTCCCAAACCATTCACAAGTTGAAAACGCTGTTTTCGATATGGTTGTTGCAGGTCGCGTAACAGCTGACGATGTTGCAATCATGATGGTTGAAGCAGAAGCAACTGCAAAGACAATCGAGCTCATCAAGGGTGGACAACCAACTCCTACAGAGGAAGTTGTTGCACAAGGCCTTGATGCAGCAAAGCCATTTATCAAGATTCTTTGCGAAGCACAGTCAAAGCTTGCAAAGGTTGCTGCTAAGCCAACTGCAGAATTCCCAGTCTTCTTGGATTACCAAGATGATGTATTCGCAGCAGTGGAAAAAGCTGGCAAGGATGATCTTGCAAAGGCACTTACTATTTCAGGTAAGCAAGAGCGCGAAACAAAGATTGATGCAATCAGCGCTTCTGTAAAGGAATCAGTATCTGCAATGTTCGAAGGACGTGAGAAGGAAGTGCCAGCGGCATTCCGTTCACTTACTAAGAAGCTAGTTCGTCAGCGTGTATTGCGCGACAAGATTCGTATCGATGGACGTGGATTGCGCGACATTCGTGCGCTTTCTGCAGAGGTAGAAGTTATTCCTCGCGTTCACGGTTTTGCAATCTTTGAACGTGGAGAGACTCAGATTCTTGGAATCACAACTCTGAATATGCTCAAGATGGAACAGCAACTAGATACTCTTAATCCAGAAAATCACAAGCGTTATATGCACAACTACAACTTCCCACCATATTCAACTGGTGAAACAGGTCGTGTTGGTACACCTAAGCGTCGCGAAATCGGCCACGGTGCACTTGCAGAGCGCGCATTGATTCCTGTACTTCCATCACGCGAAGAGTTCCCTTACGCAATCCGTCAGGTCTCTGAAGCACTTGGTTCAAATGGATCAACCTCAATGGGTTCAGTATGTGCATCAACATTGGCAATGCTCAATGCAGGTGTTCCACTACGCGCACCAGTAGCAGGTATTGCAATGGGTCTTATCTCTGACACTGTCGATGGCAAGGTTGAATATGTTGCCCTGACAGATATTCTCGGAGCAGAAGATGCATTCGGTGATATGGACTTCAAGGTAGCTGGAACAAAAGACTTTG
>CAIZHT010000214.1 GCA_903932885.1 uncultured Actinomycetes bacterium | reverse complement strand
CGCTCGGTTGCACTTACTCCAGTAGTTAGGCCTTCGATGAAATCGACAGAGACTGTAAAGGCTGTCTTTCGCTTATCTTGATTGTTTTCAACCATAAAGGGAAGTCGAAGTTCATGAGCGCGCTGGGCCGTAATAGCGACACACAAAATTCCAGTGGTGTGGCGAACCATAAAGGCAGTCTTCTCTGCAGTTGCATACTCTGCCAACATAATGATGTCGCCCTCATTTTCGCGATCAAGATCATCGACGACGATAACCATCTCACCGCGAGCAAAGCGCACAAGGACATCTTGGAAATTATTTTCCATCGATAGCTCCCTTAGAAATAAGGCGCTCGACATATTTAGCCAAGATATCTACTTCGATGTTGATCAGATCTCCTGGTTTTTTATGTGAAAGGTTTGTCTTTGCAAGAGTTTCAGGAATAAGCCAGACAGTAATGATGTGCGTTGCATCATCGATAGAGCCAACTGTTAGTGATACGCCATCGAGAGTAATTGAGCCTTGGGCAACAAAATATTTCAAAAGATGTTCTGGCGCTTTGACATCAAACTGCGCCCATTTTTCGCCAGGAAGTAATTGCACAACACTTCCAGTGCCATCAACATGTCCTTGCACAATATGGCCGCCCATTCGCATATCCATACGGGCAGCTAGTTCTAGATTTATCGCTGAGCCAACTTCTAATTGCGCAAGGGATGTCAGAGATAACGTTTGAACCATGACATCGGCTGTAAAGGTGTCGCCAGTAATTGATGTTGCTGTTAGGCAAGTTCCATTGACTGCAATGGAATCGCCCAGGGATAGGCCGAGTACTGACTGGGGAGCGGTGATTGTAAAGATTGCTGAACTCTCACCGCGAGTAATCTCTTTTACGATTCCAAGTTCTGAAACTAATCCTGTAAACATTTAGCGCCCCTTCACTGCGTAGTGGGATTTGATATCGCTGCCACAACGCTCTACCGATAAGAGTTCTAGTTCAAGGTGATTATCAAGGGTTGAAATTCCTAGATTGCTTACAAAATCTTTACCGCCGCCAAGAACTTTAGGGGCCTGATACATAACGAGTTCATTGATATTTCCTGATGCTAAAAGCGCTGAACCAAATGTTGGACCTGCTTCAACTAGAACTTGGTTGAAACCCTCATCGCTGAGCATGCTCATAAGATCTGGAATTGATTTGCTCTTGACTAGAACTGTGCGCGCTTCTTTATCAAAGACTTGATTGGTGGGCGGAACTTCTTGTTCGCCACAGATGATGCGCACTGGTCTTGCGCTGTGACCTCGTGGGATTAAATGCGGGTTATCAACTATTGCAGTATTTGTACCAATCAAGATTGCATCAGATTGTGCGCGCAGTAATTGAACATCGTCTCGAGATTGCGGCCCAGTAATCCATTGTGAGGTTGAATCACTTGCTGCAACTTTTGCATCTAGAGTTGTTGCAACTTTCCAAATCATCAGTGGTTTATTCCTTGCGACTTTGTGTAACCAGGCGCGTTGAATATATTCGAGTTGGGCCGAATTGATATGTTCAACTTCGATTCCTGCAGATTTCAATACCTGCGCTCCCCCAGCTGCAATTGGGTTGGGGTCACTGACTGCATAAATAACTTTTACAATTCCTGCATCGATAATTGCTTGCGTACACGGTGGTGTTGTTCCTGTATGCGCGCATGGTTCAAGTGAGAGAACCATTGTCGCTCCGCGCGCTAATGATTGCGCGCCCTTGATTGCGATTACTTCGGCGTGATCGGGTGAAAGTTTGCGATTATGAAAACCAGATGCAATGAGTGCGCCATCGGGTGAAT
>CAIZHT010000213.1 GCA_903932885.1 uncultured Actinomycetes bacterium | reverse complement strand
GGGCTCTGCGTAATGACTCGTCATCGCGAATACCACCAGAGAGTTCTACTTTGATATCGAGTGCTTTTACAACCGATGCACGGCGTTCACTATTTTCACCACGTCCAAATGCCGCATCAAGGTCTACTAAGTGCAACCATTCGGCGCCTGCTGCTTGAAATTCAAGTGCAACTTCTAGTGGTGATCCATAAACACTTTCACGATCTAATTCACCTTGTACTAATCGCACAGCGCGTCCATCTTTGACATCAACGGCCGGCAAAAGTTCCAAATAACTCATAGTGATTTCACCCAATTCTTGATTAGTGATAACCCGGCACGCCCCGATTTCTCTGGGTGGAATTGCGTGGCACTCACGTATTCATCTTCAACTGCTGAAAGAAACTTTTCTCCATACGTACTCCACGTAGCATTTTGAACTGGAGCGCTCTTTGCTGCATATGAATGAACAAAATAGAAAGACTCATTTTCAATGCCTTTGAATAACGTGGACTCTGGGGCACTTTCTACAGTGTTCCATCCCATGTGAGGCAAAATAGGGGCATCAACTTTTGAAATTTGCCCTTCCCAAATTCCAACACCTGTATGTGCTCCATTGTCAGAATGTTCTAAACCTTGCGAAAACAAAATTTGCATTCCAATACAGATACCCAATGTTGGACGTTCTAGTTCTTTACGTTTGCGAATGATCTCTGAGCCTTTGACAGCATCGAGACCCTTCATACATGCTGCAAAAGCACCCACACCTGGAACAACTAAACCATCTGCCTCTATCGCTTCATTGAAATCAGATGTAAGAATGACATCATCACTGGCCGTTGCAAATGCGCGCTGCGCTGAGCGAAGATTGCCAGATCCGTAATCAAGAATCGCGATCAAAGAGAACCTTTAGTTGATGGGATACCTGCAACGCGACCATCGAGTGAAACAGCATCACGCAATGCACGAGCGACTGCCTTGAATTGTGCTTCAAAAACATGGTGAGCATTGCGACCTTCAAGTACACGAATATGCAGCGCAATATGTGCCTCAGCAACAATGGATTCCCAAATGTGCTTACCCAAAGTTGTATCGAATGTACCGATAAGTTCTACGATTTCTGGTTGACGATGCACAAGATATGGGCGGCCAGAAAGATCCACTGCTGCCTGAACTAAAACTTCATCGAGTGGAACCATTGAATCTCCGAAGCGACGAATACCTGCTTTATCTCCTAGCGCCTCGCGTAGCGCTTGACCAAAAGCAAGGGATGTATCTTCAACGCTGTGGTGTGAATCAACTTCGACATCTCCCGTTGTTTTGATTGTGAGATTAAATCCAGAGTGCTTACCGAGTTGAGACATCATGTGATCGAAGAATGGAACGCCGGTGTCGACAGAAATACTTCCATCGCCATCGAGATTAAGCTCTACAAGGACGTGCGACTCTTTGGTTTTACGTTCAACTCTGGCTTGTCTCATTTTGTATCTCCTGTAGTTTTTCAAGAAAAAGATTATTCTCGGCTACATTGCCGATTGTTACTCTGAGATAACCCGATAATCCCACAT
>CAIZHT010000212.1 GCA_903932885.1 uncultured Actinomycetes bacterium | reverse complement strand
CGCAGTTGGCGCCGAATTTGAGCGCACTCCCCCACAAGATTTATTGGCAGAGCAGAGCGTTCTCGGCGGAATGTTATTGAGTAAAGATGCAATCGCTGATGTCATCGAAATTCTCAAAGAGCGTGACTTCTATCGACCAGCACACGAACTTATTTACGATGCAATTCTTGATCTCTACGGTCGTGGCGAACCAGCAGATGCGGTAACTGTCTCAGCTGAACTTACAAAGCGTGGAGATATTGCGCGTGCAGGTGGCGCACCATATTTACATACACTTATTTCATCTGTTCCAACTGCTGCAAATGCTGGCTACTACGCAAAGATTGTTCGCGAACATGCAATCATGCGCCGCCTTGTTGAAGCAGGTACAAAGATTGTGCAACTCGGTTACACAACCGAAGGTGAAGTAGATGATGCAGTAGATCAAGCACAAGCCGAGGTCTATGCAGTAACAGAGCGTCGTGCATCAGAAGATTACGTGCAACTCTCAACACTTATTCCTGCAGCCCTTGATGAGATTGAAAATATCTCTAAGGGCTTAGGCGTTGAAGGCGTCATGACTGGCTTCAAAGATTTAGATGCACTTACTCATGGTCTACATCCAGGAAATATGATTATTTTGGCTGCTCGCCCTGCAATGGGTAAATCAACACTCGGACTCGATATTGCGCGCCATGCATCAATTCACAATGGACAAACTTCTGTGATTTTCTCACTTGAAATGTCGAAGTCTGAAATCACAATGCGTATGCTCTCTGCAGAGGCACGTGTTGGCCTCAATAATATTCGTGCAGGCACATTGAGTGATGATGAGTGGGCACGTCTTGCTCGGCGCATGGGTGAAATCAATGAAGCACCATTATTTATTGATGACTCACCTAACTTATCCATGATGGAAATTCGTGCAAAAGCACGCCGCCTTAAGCAGCGCCATAACCTCAAACTTATTGTTATTGACTACTTACAGTTGATGAGCAGCGGAAAGAAAGTTGAAAACCGCCAGCAGGAAGTCTCCGAATTCTCTCGTCACTTGAAGTTGATGGCTAAAGAACTAGATATTCCTGTTATTGCAATCTCACAGCTCAATCGTTCGCCAGAGCAGCGCTCTGATAAGAAGCCGATGCTCTCTGACCTTCGTGAATCAGGCTCTATCGAACAAGATGCTGACGTTGTCATCATGCTCCACCGCGATGATATGTATGATCGCGAAAACCGCACAGGTGAAGCAGATCTCATTGTTGCTAAGCACCGTAATGGACAGACAAAGACAATTACCGTTTCAGCACAACTTCACTATGCGCGCTTTTTTGATATGCCACAAAATTCAGGAAGCGGTACAGATTTCACTCAAGGTCGCGCGCAAGAAGAATAAAAATTACTGCGCTCGAAGACGTGCACGATCTCCAATATAGATTCCTACCATCACAAGAACTCCACCAAAAATTTGAAGTGGAAGCCATGCTTCACGTAACCACCACCATGCAAGTATTCCAACGAGAACTGGTTCAACCATTCCAATCACACTACTCGTTGAAGCGGATAGAGTTTTGATCCCAGTGATAACCAAGAGATAAGGAACTATTGTTCCAAAGATAATGATCCACGCAATCAGAACCCACCCGTAGGTATCAAAGCCATCGAAGATTCCCTGCATATTGATTCGCTCGCCAAATACTTCAAAAGGAAAATTCCAAACAGGTAAAATTATTAGCCAAGCAAGAGTTGCGAAGGCAAAACCAAAAAAGGTGAGAGATTGAATATCTCGAGTTTTTGTAAGTTTTTCTCCCATAAGAAAATAGATACTCAGCGCTATTGCATCAAGGAATGCAGCGATCAGACCAATAGTGTCGAGGGTTCGCCCCTTCCATACTTGGGCGATAAATAAGAGTCCAATGAAGGCTAAGAAAATTGCTATCCACATATCTGTTGGAACAAAGCGCTTTTTTACATATTTGATCCATAAGACAATCCATATTGGGGCTGTGAATTCAATAATGAGTGCAAAACTGACATGCATTCGCGAAATAGCCATGAAGTAAAGGAATTGAACGGCGGCAATACCAATTACTCCAAAAAAGGCCAACTGCGGAAGCTCCTTTTTAGTTACTCGAAGTTTTTCACGTGAGCGAAAGAAGATGAGGAGAAAAAGAATAATAAAGGCACCTGTTGAGCGCACTTGAGCAAGATTGAGTGCGGATAAGGAGCTGGTAAGAACCAATTTTGAGACGATGCCGTTGAAGGAGAAAAGAAGTGCGCCAGCTAAAAGAAATAGCTCTCCCCGATGCTTTTGCAACATCAGGTAAGGCTATCGGATTAGAAAGCCGATTCTGCAATCTCCATGATGGAGCCATCAGTTGATTCAACAATCTTTCGATCAGCTTTAATATGAGGAAGAAAGTTCTGTACAAAGAATTGTGCAGATGCAATCTTTCCCTTATAAAACTCAGCATCTTTGCCAGGATTTCCAGCTAGTTTTTCAACACAGATATCTGCTTGTCGCAACAAGAGCCAGGCTGTGATGATGTCTCCAACTGCCATAAGAGCTCGTGAAGTATTGAGACCGACTAAGTAAATCTTTTTTGCCTCAGTCTGTGATTCCATTGCATGGCCAACAAGGGTTGAAACAATTCCATTGAGATCACCGAGTGCTGTAAAGAGCGCAGCTTTTTCACTTGCATGGGAGCCGCCAGATTCAGCAAATTTTTGAATCTCTTTTCCAAGTAAGCCAATCGCACGTCCACCATCTTTGACAATTTTTCGGAAGAAGAAATCGAGGCCTTGGATAGCAGTTGTACCCTCATACAAGGTATCAATCTTGGCATCGCGCACATATTGTTCAAGAGGCCAATCTTTTGTAAATCCCGCTCCACCAAATGTTTGAAGAGATTCAGTACCAAGAAGCGTCCATGATTTTTCACTACCGAAACCTTTTACAACCGGCAGCAGTAAATCATTGAGAGCGATCAGATCTGCGAGGCGATCGGCATCATCAGCTAATTCCGCTAATTCAATTTCATCTTGAATAGAGGCTGTATAAAGGACCAAAGCACGCATTCCTTCAGAATATGACTTTTGAACCATCAAAGAACGGCGCACATCTGGGTGATTAATAATGGTGACACGAGGGCTCGCTTTGTCATTCATTACTTTCATGTCACCACCTTGAACACGGGTCTTTGCATACGAGAGCGCCTGTTGGTAACCAGTAGATAGCGTTGCAATAGCTTTAGTTCCAACCATCATTCGAGCAAATTCAATAATTTTGAACATTTGTGCAATTCCTTGGTGGACATCTCCTAAGAGATAACCAACAGCAGGCTCGTGCTCTCCTAAATTGACTTCACATGTTGCAGAAACATTCAGTCCCATTTTGTCTTCAAGGGCTGTTACATAAACACCATTGCGTTTGCCCATTTCCCCTGTTTCAAAATCAAACATAAATTTAGGAATAAGAAATAATGAAAGCCCTTTTGTTCCTGGTCCGCCCCCTTCACGTCGAGCAAGAACAAAGTGAACAACGTTTGGATAGAAGTCGGCATCACCTGATGTGATGTAACGCTTTGTTCCTGTGATATGCCAAGTTCCATCGCTTTGTTGTACCGCTTTCGAGCGACCTGCGCCAACATCAGAACCTGCATCAGGTTCGGTTAGCTGCATCGTTGCACCCCAGTGCTTTTCAACCATTTGTTTTGCAATTTTCTTTTGCTCATCTGTTCCAAGGACATATGCAACGTGTGCAAATGCATAACCAGAAGCGTAAATATGAATCGCTGGGTTTGATCCAAGCACCATTTCTGCCATTGCCCAACGCACTGATGGTGGAACTTTCATTCCACCAAGATCTGTTGGAGCATCAAGACGCCACCACTCGCCATCGATATATGCTTTGTAAGACTTTTTAAAACTTTCTGGCAATGTGACATTGCCAGTCTCTTTATTTAATATCGCACCCACACGATCGCCTTCAACAAAAGAAGCAGCAAGATCGTTTTCACACAAACGCTTCATCTCTTCAAGCATTCCTATTGCAGTTTCACGATCAACTTCTCCATATGGATTTGTGCCCATAATTTTGTCGCGACCCAATAGGTCAAAGAGGCAGAATTCGATATCGCGCAGATTGGCTATGTAATGGCTCATACGCTAATAATGCTACCCACCAGTAACTTATTCAAGCCGGGAGAGGCTGATTTCGCTCCACCCGCGCAGGGAATCTAGGAGATAGGCTCCCCGCGTGCTACTAAGTGATCGCGATATCCGCATAGAGATTGCCGCCAACCGCGTTGGGGTCGAACCCTTCGATGAGGCGATGATCCAGCCTTCTAGCGTTGATGTCCGCCTCGATAAGTTTTTTCGAGTATTCGAAAATCACAAGTACTCAGTTATTGATCCATCTATCGAACAATCTGAGCTCACTCGCGAAGTAATTGTTGAAGGCGATGAACACTTTATTTTGCACCCAGGAGAATTTGTGTTGGCGAGCACCTATGAAGTGATCACTTTGCCAGACGATATTGCAGGTCGCCTAGAAGGAAAATCCTCGCTGGGACGCCTTGGTTTACTCACGCATTCAACTGCGGGATTTATTGATCCAGGATTTAGTGGTCACATCACCCTCGAGCTATCGAATGTGGCCAACCTTCCAGTCAAACTTTTTCCTGGAATGAAGATTGGTCAACTCTGTCTCATCAAACTCTCATCTCCCGCCGAGCATCCATATGGCAGCGCCAAGTATGGTTCGAGGTATCAAGGACAGCGCGGACCTACCGCAAGCCGTTCCTTTTTGAACTTCCATCAATCTAAGATTAAGTAGATAAGCGGGAATTTCATCCGCTACAAAGGGGTTGAATTAGATATGAAGACACTTATTGTTCTAGGAATTCTCGCACTCATTGTTCTCTTTTTGATTGCTCAGTACAACAAATTGATCCGTCTCAATATCGCTGTTGATGAGGCATGGGCTCAAATTGAAGTTCAACTCAAGCGTCGCTCTGATCTGATTCCAAACCTTGTTGAAACCGTAAAAGGGTATGCAACACATGAGAAAACAACTTTTGATGCCGTGATAACCGCGCGCGCTAAAGCAACTACTGCATCTACGGTGGCCGATGTTGCTGCAGCTGATGGAATGTTGACTCAAGCACTTCGCGGATTACTTGCCGTTGCTGAGGCATATCCAGATTTGAAAGCATCTGCAAACTTTTTATCATTGCAAGAAGAACTTTCAACAACTGAAAATAAAGTTGCCTTCTCACGTCAGTTCTATAACGATAATGTGCGCTCGCTCAATACTGCTGTAAAAACAGTGCCCACCAATCTCTTTTCAGGCTTCGCAAAGGTTGAAGAGCGCGAATTTTATGAAGTAGAAGATCCGCAATCTCGTCAGGCACCAAACGTAAACTTCTAATACATGAACTTTCGCACAATGCAGGCGGCCAATCGCCGTAAAACTTTTGGCCTACTTGCAAGCATGGGTTTATTGACCGGCCTTGTTGCCTATGCTGCTCTTACATATTTTGGTTCAAGCGGTGCTGCAATAGTTCCTGTAGCCGTTGGTATTGCACTAATCGGTGTGTGGGGTTCGTATTACGGTTCTGACAAATTAGTTCTAACGATGACAGGCGCTAAGTTAATTCAAGAAAGTGAT
>CAIZHT010000211.1 GCA_903932885.1 uncultured Actinomycetes bacterium | reverse complement strand
TTTTCAAAACGCATTACGAATGTGCGAATTCCTCGAAGCGCTAACCATGCTTCAAAGGGCCCTGGAATAGCGCCATTGAATTTTCGGACATCTTCAAGACGCTTATACAGAGCAGGATCTGCAATGGAAAGTGAGCCCATGACGACATCACTATGTCCTGCTAAAAATTTTGTCACTGAGTGCATGACAATGTCAGCGCCCATTTCGAGTGGCTTTTGGACAAGTGGTGTTGCAAATGTGTTATCAACACCAACACCGATATTCATCTTCTTTGCAGTATTAATTAGCGTCTGAAGATCTGCCACATCTAAACATGGATTTGTTGGCGACTCCAGCCATAGCATTGCTGCACCGTTGAGTGCAGAGATAACTTCCTGTGTCTGGGTTACATCAACAAAGCGAACTTCAAGTCGGCCAGATTCATGAAAACTCTTGAGCAATGTCATCACGCCGCTGTAACCCTGATTAGATGCTACAAGGGGTGCACCAACTGGAAGAATTGCAAAGACTGCACTTATCGCAGCCATACCCGAAGAAAAAGCGAGAGTCTCGCCGCCTTCAAATTCGCTAATTGCAATCTCTAACGCTTTCCATGTTTCATTTCCGTAACGGCCATAACCAAGATCCCTACCCGCTTGGAATGTTGAGTTGAGTGAGATGTCAACGTTCAGGCTTGCACCTGCTTCACTTTTCGGGCGACCTGAGGTAATTGCATACGTCTCGGGATGTAATTTCTTTTCAGAACTCAATTAGAGAGCCTTTCGGATTCGGTGAATTGCTTCGGTAATAATCTCAGAACTTGTTGCAAAATTTAGTCGGACATATTGGGAAGTCTGAGGAGCGTAAAAATGTCCGGAGTTGAAAGCGACTTTGCCTCGTTCGATAAGTGTAGCCCCAGGATCATCCCCCAAATTCAATGCAGTGAGATCGAGCCACGCTAGATAGCCGTTCTGTGGAATGTGATACGTCACGGATGGCAATGTCGTGGCCAATAAATCTTGAATCAGATATCTATTCTGGTTGAGAATTTCAATCACGGAATCGAGCCAAACCCCGCCTTCTTTAAATGCGATGGCGGAGGCATATGCCCCAGGTAGTGATGCTCGGTAGTGAAGAGCGAAAGGAAGGTGTGTCATCTTCTCTTTCATCTCTTCATTTTGAGTGATGATGATTGCGCACTTGAGGCCAGCAATATTCCAACCTTTACTAGCTGCCGTGACGGTAATACATACGCTCTCTGCATCAGGGCCTAATGCAAGCGTTGGTATGAAAACTGAATCTTTGTAAGTCAATGGTGCATGAATCTCATCACTAATAATGATCACGTTATATTTCTTTGCAAGTCCTACGAAGCGAAGTAATTCTTCCTTTGTATAAATGCGGCCCAATGGGTTATGAGGGCTACAAATCATGTGAACCTTTATTCCACTGGCATATGCACTTTCAATTTCTGGCCAATTGAGTTCCCATGGATTATTAGAGCCTTCATCACTGCCTGTGCGAGTAAATGGGACATCAACTTTTTCCATACCAGTCTCTTCTAACCAGTTATAGAAATTTTGATAGACAGGTGAATTTACAAGGACCTTATCTCC
>CAIZHT010000210.1 GCA_903932885.1 uncultured Actinomycetes bacterium | reverse complement strand
CCCCGTGAATTGCTGCTAATTCTGAAAAGGCTTTATCGGCTTCAACTCCCAGTGGGGCAACGGCCATGAGTCCCATCAGTTGGGTTCCGGCAGTGGAAAGAACTGAGTCGGCTAATTTTGTGAGTTCTTGTGGGGGCACTCCCCCGCGGCCATGTGCGCCATCGAGTGATACTTGAATGAAAATTCCAAGTGATGCCCCTTGGCGTTCTTTGCACAGCGTTGCAATCTTCTCTAAATGATCATGTGAATCAAGGGAATGAATAACGCTCGCCCACTTGGCTATAGATTTCAATTTGTTTCCCTGAATCTGTCCTTGAAAATGCCAACGTCCTTGAACTTCTTGAGATTTAGCTGCTCCTTCGCTATCTCGATTCTCACCGAAGTCACGAATTCCTAAATCATGAAGGATCTGGGCATCACTTACAGGAAATGTCTTGGTAACGGCAATAAGTTCAATCGCGCTGATATCTCGATGAGATGCCTGCGCGCTTACTCGGATTTTCTCTCGTACTTGCGCAAGATTGTGGGAAATTTCCTCTTTGCGAGTATTCATAATGCAATCACTCCTACGGTTCGACCCGTTACTCCATCACGGCGATATGAAAAATGATCCATGCTTTCAACGGTACATATCTCTGACACATGTACTGTGACACCACGCTGGATAAGCATCTCCTTGAGAGATCGAGCTAAATCTAATGCGTGAGTGCCCTTGGCTGTTTGCGACCGTGATGCTGGATGTTGTGAAATTACTTCATCAAAAACATCTTGCGATACTTCATAACACGTGCCACAAATATGCGGACCTATCCAAGCAGTAAAGTTCTTACCCCCTAAACGTTTCATCTCATCGAATACCTTTAGGGCAATACCGTTGACTAAACCTTTTCGTCCCACATGAACTGCAGCGACAACGCTATCTGCATGTATAAGAAGTGGAATGCAATCAGCAACCTGTACAGCTAAGTTGATTGCGGGAGTAGTGGTAATGAGTGCATCACAGGTAGGTGTTGGCTCATCTGCTGATTCCACACAATGGAATTGATCGCCATGAACTTGATTCATAAATATCGTAGGACCAACACGAGCAATCAATGAGGATCTATTGGCGCCAACATTGGCTGGGATATCGCCGACATGGTCACCGAAATTTAGATAGTCGTAGGGCGGCGCACTAACTCCGCCAAACCTGTCAGTGAAGAGCGTGAACAAGTACCCCTACTTCATGAAATCAGGAATATCGATCTCGTCTTCTGCAACGAGTTCTTCAAAAGTGACTCTCTTCTTAGGCATGACATCTTCACCTAGATCCATTGCAAATGAGATTGGGTCATTTGCTGCGATTGGATCGGCTACTCCATTGAGTGATGCTGCATTGATAACAGGCATTGCAACTCGCTTAGGCTCGCCACCTTCAAAGCCGGCTGCAACGACAGTGATTCGAACTTCATCACCTAATGCATCATCGATTGTTGTACCAAAAATAAATTTCGCATCCGGATGAACTGCGCTTTGTACTAATTCGCAGGCTTCATTTACTTCAAAGAGCCCAAGATCGGATCCGCCTGAAACAGAGAGGAGAACACCCATCGCGCCATCAATCGATGCCTCTAATAGAGGGCTCGAGATTGCAAGTTCAGCGGCACGAATTGCACGGTTTTCACCGCGCGCTGAACCAATTCCCATCAATGCAGAACCTGCACCAGACATCACAGCTTTTACATCTGCAAAGTCAAGATTAATAAGTCCTGGTTGCGTAATTATTTCTGTGATTCCCTGAACGCCAGAGAGCAGAACTTGATCCGCACTTTTGAAAGCATCCGCCAAAGTTATATTGCGATCTGAAATTGCAAGTAAGCGATCATTTGGAATCACAATAAGTGTGTCAACTTCTGCGCGCAGATTTTCGATTCCTATATCTGCTTGAGCAGAACGCAATTTTGCTTCAAAAGAAAATGGACGAGTAACTACACCAATAGTGAGTGCACCAAGATCGCGTGCAATCTTTGCAACAACTGGCGCAGCACCTGTTCCAGTTCCGCCACCTTCACCAGCTGTAACAAAAACCATATCTGCACCGCGTAACATTTCTTCAATGTCATCTGCATGATCGAGTGCAGCTTCGCGACCCTTATCAGGATCCATTCCAGCGCCTAATCCTTTTGTGGTCTTGCGACCGATATCTAATTTCACATCGGCATCACTCATTAATAAATGTTGCGCATCAGTATTGATTGCAATGAATTCAACGCCCTTGAGTCCAACATCAATCATTCGATTAATTGCGTTGACTCCACCGCCACCAATACCAACAACTTTGATGACAGCTAAATAATTTTGCGGTGAAGCCACGGTTATCCTCCTAGGGAACTATAAACCTCAACTTGAGAGATATAGTTCTTATATTTATGCGTGGCATGAACGTAAAGCGAGTTGAGCATGTAAGCAAACACCGACGCGAAGAATTTTTATAAATGTTTTTAGATCTTATTTAACGATTGGTGCATGTGGTGCAGATACATCGATGAGTGAAATCTTTGAATTCTCTTTCAATACAACGAGAGCTTCGTAGACCTTGATCTTTAGATTCAAATCTGAATTACTCCCCCAAATCAGAGTGATCTTTCGTGAACCTTCTTTCAGATTGACTTCAAATGAATCTTGATTTTTCGCCTTGATTGTTATGACTTTAGAGCGAAAAGTCTTCGGAAATTCTGTAAAAAGTTTTATGGCTGATAGTCCAAATTCTGTTGAGTTTGCCTCAACTATAGGTAGAGATTGAGAGAAGCCGCCGGGAATATCAAAGATTGTGCCCGCCTTGTCTATGAATCGACCAGCAAAAATCCCAATAGGGATTCGAGGAGCTATCTCGATAGTCACAGTCCCGTTGATCCAATTTCGGGAAAGTTTGACGCTCTCTACCCATAGCTCTTCTTGTAGTTTTCTGCCTACAGCTCTTGGTTCAACTCGTGCCAACTTCTCACCAATGATTACCCCGCTCAATTTTTGAATCGACCTTTGCTCTGTTCCTGTAACCACCACTTTGGATACTGTAAAAAGTGATGACCATGCAATGAGATAAACGATGAGGGCGAAAAGAGTAATTCCTAAAAAAGAAAAGATCTTACGGTTGATTGGAATCACCTACTCCGTATCAAAACGTTTATCTAAACCAGCAACAATAATCGGAGCAAGAGAACTCACATCTCCTGCGCCTAAGGTCAGGATGACATCGCCAGGTTGAGCCGACTCAATAAGAGTTTGTGTTGCATCAATAAAATTTGGAATAAATTCACCGTGTGTCATCTGATCTACGATTAGCTGTGAGCTCACGCCAGGTATCACTTTCTCGCTAGCGGCATACACTTCAAGTAAGACCGCTCGATCAGCTTGGTTTAGTACTCGTGCAAATTCATTGACGAAAGCTTGCGTACGTGAATAGCGATGCGGCTGGAAAATTACAATTACTCGACCATCTCCTGCATAGCGACGAGCGGCTTTCAAAGTTACATCTATCTCGGTTGGGTGATGGCCATAATCATCGATAACTCGGATGCCATGTACGGTGCCAATCAATTCGAAACGACGACCAGTTCCTTGGAAGGTTGCTAATCCAGCAATGATTGCCGAATGTTCTAAACCAAGTGCCATACCCATCGCCAATACCGCGCACCCATTGAGCAAATTATGATGGCCAGGAACATGCAAATCGATCATTCCTAGACTCTTGCCCCGCCACACAACACGTGCCTTAGAACTCATGGCCAACAACTCGATTTTATCTATGACTAAATCTGATTCTGGATTCGTTCCGTAGGAAACTGCAGAAACGACTTTCTGGGCTTTGCCCAAAGCTTGTGAACCAGGGTCATCATTACAATAAATAAGGAAGCCTTCTGGATTGATTGTTGCCGCAAAGTCACGAAATGCGTCAGTAACCATTTCGGGGGTAGCGAAGAAGTCCACATGGTCGTGTTCAACATTTGTAACAATTGCAGCAAAAGGGTGGTATTCAATAAAGGATCCATCTGATTCATCTGCCTCAGCTACAAATAAGTCACCGGTTCCCTTATGCGCGTTAGAACCTGAAGCAGTAATTGTTCCCCCGATAGCAAAGGATGGATCGAGGCCACACGATTGAAGGGCGACGGCAAGCATTGAGGACGTTGTGGTTTTTCCATGCGTTCCAGCAACTGCAATACTTTTCGAAACTGACATAAGAATTGCAAGTAATTGCGCACGAGTAAGAATAGGTAGAGCAAGTTCACGTGCGCGAACTAACTCAGGATTGTGTTGCGAGATCGCTGTAGAGAAAACAACAAAATTAGAGCCATCAACGTGGTCGCCTTCATGGGTGATATCAATATGTGCGCCCAATATTCGAAGCGCTGCGACTACAGAGGAATCTTTGGCATCTGAACCACTGACTTCAATGCCATAGGAAAGTGCAATACGGGCAAGGCCACTCATCCCAGCCCCGCCAATACCGATGAAATGTATTCGGTGACCAATGAGATCGTTGAGGTTTCTGCGCATCAGTTTTTTCCTTGACTTGCATACTCAACTAAACTCACGATTTTTTCTGCTG
>CAIZHT010000209.1 GCA_903932885.1 uncultured Actinomycetes bacterium | reverse complement strand
TCAAGACGTAATTCACCAATACCTGGTTGTTCTTCGACTGGGCGCTGATCTTGTGCATTTCGGGCTTGGCCGGAAGTGTCGTAGTAGCGAATCGTGCGTCCATCGGCCATTACGCGATCCTGACGCGTAATCCCTGCACCTAAACTTTTACTCGCACCCATAGTGTCGTTACTCTACCTTTGTGAGCAAGCAAAGAGCACTTTTAGGCACGCTACATAGCTCATTGCTCTGCGAAGTTGTCGATGGTGCACTGGTTATTAGGCACTGGGGAGCACCGCTTACTGGTGACACCACCCACATCGAAACTGCTCAACGACCAGCGATTGCAAATAGTGCATTTGATCAAAGCCAGAGTGGTGGAATCATGCGGGAGAGTTCTCGCGGATTTCTTGGTCGCCCATCCCTAAGTGGTCATCGCAATGGAAGTGCGTGGTCAACAAAATTTGAAGTGACAGATTTTCATCATGTTGGCGAAAAAGTAGTTGTCACGTTGCGTGATCTACACGCCCAGATTGAAGTGATTATTTCATTAGCGATGGATTCATTTGGAGTACTTACTCAAAATGCTTCAGTAAAAAACTTGGGTGAGTCTATATATTCACTGGATGATTTCATTCATTGGTTACCGCTTCCGCAAGAAGCAAATCAGACTTTAGATTTTGCAGGTCGCTGGTCTAATGAGCGAAATCCTCAACGTCGCGATATCGCAACAGGTACATGGATTCGCGATTCACGAGAGGGACGAAGCGGGCACAATTTTTCGATTGCAGATATTGCACTTACTGCACAGACAACTTTCCAACAGGGCCAAGCATGGGCTACAAGTATTGCTTGGAGCGGAAACTCTCAATATTTGGTGGAGCGACTTTGGAATGGCGAACAATCAATAGGTGCTGGCGAACTCTTGTTGCCTGGTGAAGTTCAACTCGCACCCAATGAAACCTATAGTGCTCCAACTTTGATTTCTGTATATTCAAATACTGGCTTAGACGGGATTGCATCTTCCTACCATCAACATCTACGTGCGCGTTCAGTGCATCCTGTACGCCCACGTCCACTTACGTTGAATATGTGGGAAGCAATCTATTTTGACCACAATGAAGAGAAGATCAAAGAACTCATTGATGTCGCCGCAGAAATTGGTATCGAGCGAGTTGTACTCGATGACGGTTGGTTTCATAGCCGACGCAACGATAAGTCTGGCTTGGGAGACTGGGTTATTGATTCAGCTGTTTGGCCCCAAGGACTTTCTCCAATTATCAAATATATAAATGATAAAGGCATTGAATTTGGACTCTGGTTTGAAGGTGAAATGGTTAATCCTGATTCAGATCTTTATCGCGCGCATCCAGAGTGGATATTGCATGAAGGAGATCGCGTTCCACCACTATGGCGCAATCAATTAGTTCTAGACCTTGGTCATGAAGGTGCATATAACCATGTGCTGGAGCAGACAAGTGCGATTCTTGGCGCGCATTCAATTGCCTATATAAAGTGGGATCACAATCGAGTTTTAGTCGATGCGGGACACCTTGGTAAAGCTGGTGTGCGCAGACAAACTCAAGCAATTTATCGCCTCTTTGCAGAACTTAAGAAACGTCATAAGGGTCTTGAAATCGAATCATGCGCATCTGGTGGCGCACGCATTGACCTTGGAGTTATTGATTACGTCGATCGTTTCTGGACAAGTGATAATAATGATGCACTTGCTCGCCAGAATATTCAGCGATGGACATCGCAAGTTATTCCACCTGAAATGCTCGGCACTCATATTGGCCCAACACACGGGCACCAAACGGGTCGCACACTTGAGCTTTCAATGCGTGCCACAACTGCCCTATTTGGTCATGCTGGCATTGAATGGGATATCACGCAAACAACTCCAGTTGAACGAGAGTTTCTAAATTCATGGGCACACTATTACAAGTCAAAGCGTGCACTACTTCATTCTTCAACGATGATTCGCGTTGATTACCCTGATGAGCATGGCTTATTACACGGTGTTATTTCAAAGAGTGGAAATGAAGCGATTTTTGCTTATGTACAAATCACTCCAACAGTTGCAGTAAATCCTGCACCATTGAAATTCCCAGGATTAGATTCAAAAACAACATATGAAATAAAAGCAGTATTTCCCGCAGGTGAACCTCGATATATGTCAGTGTATAAACCAGAATGGATGAGCGGAATAACACTCTCTGGATCTGCGCTATCTGCAATTGGTGTCAGCGCACCAATTCTTGCTCCTGCCAATGCATTCTTGATTGAAATAACTAAACGCTAGTCAACCCAATTCAAAGTACGCTCAACCGCCTTTTTCCAGCCTGCATATCCCCGTGTACGTGTTTCCTCAGTAGATGTAGAACTCCAACGACGTGATTGTTTCCATTGAGTTCGAACTTCATCAGTTGATGACCAGAAACCAACTGCAATTCCAGCAGCATATGCCGCGCCAAGTGCCGTTGTTTCAGTAATCAATGGCCGAGTGATATCAATTCCCATAATGTCTGCTTGCATCTGCATACATAGTGCATTGCCTGTTATTCCACCATCAACGCGCATCTCAGTCATGGGAACACCAGAGTCGGCAACCATTGCATCCATTATTTCTTTTGTTTGATAACAGATTGCTTCAAGTGCTGCGCGTGCAAGGTGCGCCTTTGTAGTTGCTCGCGTCAGACCAACAATGACGCCGCGAGCATCGGAGCGCCAGTACGGCGCAAAGAGTCCCGAGAATGCGGGAACAAAGTAGACGCCTTCAGTGCTAATGACGGAGGCTGCAAGATGTTCAGTCTCTGCTGCATTACTAATTATTCCTAGTTGGTCACGCAACCATTGAATTGCAGAACCTGTAACTGCGACAGAACCCTCAAGTGCATATCTGGCTGGTTCATCTCCAAATTTGTAACACAGCGTTGTCAGTAGCCCATTTTTTGATCTAACAATTTCTGTACCAGTATTGAGCAGTGCAAAATTTCCTGTGCCATACGTTGTCTTTGATTCACCTCGGTCAAAACAGACCTGACCAACCATTGCAGCCTGTTGGTCTCCAAGAATTCCTGCAATCGGAATCGCACTTCCAAATGGTCCATGAGGATCAGTGAGTGCATATTGTTCAGATGAGGACTTGATTTGCGGTAGAACACTACGAGGAATTTCAAATATATCGAGTAACTCTTGATCCCAATCTAAAGTTTCTAGGTTCATTAGAAGTGTACGACTGGCATTTGTTACATCAGTAAAGTGAACTCCACCCCGTACGCCACCAGATAAGTTCCACAAGATCCACGAATCTATTGTTCCAAAGCGCGCGTTGCCTTCTGTTATTGCATCGCGGACTGCAGGTACTTCGCTGATGAACCAGTGCATCTTGCTGCCTGAAAAATATGGGGCAATAGTGAGTCCGCTGCGGTGAGTAATGAGCTTCTTGTGAGCATCACTCAATGAATCCAGATAATTAGCAGTCCTTGTATCTTGCCAAACGATTGCATTTGCTAAAGGCAAACCTGTCTTTACATCCCATGCAACTGTTGTTTCGCGCTGATTTGTGATTCCGATCCCGACTAAATCGGATGCAAGAATATTGGCCTGCTTGAGTGCTCCTGTTATTACTTCTTGAGTACGTTCCCAAATCTCGCTCGCATCATGTTCGACCCAACCGGCATGAGGCATTATTTGGCGGTGCTCTAATTGATGTTGCCCTACAACACTTCCGCTATGGTCAAAGATCATAAAACGGGTACTACTTGTACCTTGATCCAGACTTCCGATGTAGGACATGATTAGAAATACCTTCTGTGTTGAGTTAGTCTTACTCTACTCAGTCATATTGGAGATTACCCGCAATGTTTACCTCGGCATTATCGCCCGAACAGCGAGAAGAGGCGCTGCGCCAGTTGGCAGATGAAACATTCGATATTCTCGTTATTGGCGGGGGAGTCACAGGCGTCGGAGCAGCATTAGATGCTGCATCTCGTGGGCTCAAAGTTGCACTCATAGAGGCTAACGATTTTGCATCAGGCACATCTAGTCGATCAAGCAAACTCATTCATGGAGGCCTTCGATACCTAGAGCAATACGACTTCAAATTAGTTCGAGAAGCTCTGCACGAGCGAGAATTATTAGTTTCTACCCTTGCGCCACATTTAGTAAAACCAGTTGGATTTCTATTTCCGTTGACTGAAAAATTCAAAGAGCGCACTTATGTTGGTGCGGGCCTTGCCCTCTACGACGCACTTCGAGGGTTTCAACGTGCGCTTCCTTGGCATAAACACATTAGCCAGTCAAAAATTGCCGAGATTGCTCCATCACTTCGTACAGATATTGTCACTGGTGCAATCAAATATTTCGATGCGCAAGTAGATGATGCACGTCATACGATGTCAATTGCACGCACTGCAGCAAGACATGGTGCGCTCATTGCTACGGGTGTTCGTGCAGAGTCATTGATTCGTGATGGCAAGAGAGTCGTTGGGGTATCTGCGCGCAATACAGAAACTAACGAGAAAATCACTATTAGAGCTACTGCAACAGTTATGTGTGCTGGCGTATGGAGTGATGAACTTCAATCAAAGTTTGATCTCAAAGCAGGCTACAAAGTGACTATGAGTAAAGGCGCCCACATCATTCTTCCGCGCGCAGCAATTACTTCTGAAGCCGGAATCATTATCAAGACACAGATTTCTGTTCTGTTCATCATTCCATGGGGAGATAAATGGATTGTTGGCACGACGGACACCCCATATACCGGCGATAAAGTAGAGCCAGTAGCCAGCCTTGAAGATGTTGAATACATTCTCAATGAAGCAAATAGAGTTCTCAAACCAAAGATAAGACGCGAAGACATTATTGGTGTGTATGCAGGACTTCGTCCCTTAATCTCCAATAACAAAAACTCTGCAACTACAAAACTTTCACGCGAACACACTGTTGATCGCCCGGCTCCAGGTTTCCTCAGTGTTGCAGGTGGCAAATACACAACCTATCGAATCATGGGCAAAGATGTTATTGATTTAGCAGTCAATGAATTACGCCGTATTACTTTAGATTCGGTGACCGACAAACTTCCAATGGTTGGCGCTGATGGCTATGCGGCACTTGTCCAACAAAGCGCTCAGATAGCCAAGTTATATGAAATTTCTGAAGAGAGTGTTATTCATTTGCTCAACCGCCATGGCTCCCTCATTAGCGAAGTATTAGAAATTATTACGCATAATCCAAAGATGTCAGAACGAATTGACCCGGCACTTCCATACCTAAAGGCGGAAATTGAGTATGCCGCAAGCCACGAAGGTGCTCGTAGTGTTGATGATGTTATTTCTCGTCGCACTCGTATAGCTTTTGAATCTAGCGATCACGGTGTAAAAATTGCAACAGAAGTTGCATCAATTATTGGATCAGTGCTTGGTTGGGGCGCAAAAGAGCGCAAAGCCTCGATTTATAGTTATTGCGAACAAGTTGTGCGCGAGAATGTTGCTCTTGGAGAACTAATCAATTCTTGATTTGTTTTGCGCAACCATCTGTTGTTGGCTTTTTTGTAGGTGCTGGTGATGGCTTTACAGGTGCTGGTGATGGTTCAACACCCTGTGCCACAGTAAATACTGCGGGCGTACTACTTGTTGCATGAGTATTTGAAACATCTACATATGTAACTAAGCCTTGGTAATTACCTGCAGGAACACCTTTGAGGGCAAGTGTCCAAACACCGCTAGAGGCTCTAACAACAGTTTGTGTTGGTTTAGGGCTAACTGGAGTGAGTGGATCGAAAACGAATTTCACACTACCTGTCACAACTGGATTGAGATTTGGTCGGATAACACTGACATTAAAGGTCACCGATTTGTCGGTTGTACTGGCCGATAATTTATTCACCGTTACTTGGGTTGGTTCGTTGAGCGGCAAGAAATCAATTACTTCTGGAATCCAGCTACCTTTTGTAAGATCGAGAAAGATATTTGGAGATCCGCGAAAAACATTGAGATCTAAGCGCGAACCTGGAACTCCATACTTAGGTGCAATCCCACATGAGGAGTATTGCCAGATTATCCATTGAGATGAGCAGTTAGAAGTGGTCCATGAATGTACATAACAGCCCCCGACCTTCAATCCAGGTTGCGCTAAAGGGTCTGCAGGATCGATTGCGTACTGCGCCAACCACAATGGATATTGCGCTAATTCTGGACTGCGCGTCATGGCACTTTCTAGAAAATTTGGGTAGGAGTACAAGAATGGTGTGCGACCAGTTTTTTCCTTGAGGAGTGCTAAAAATGAGGTAGCCCATAAAGTCACAGCGCTACGAGAGGCATACTTCGCGCACGTCTTATTTGAATTTATGCGAACACAGTTATTTTCAAGATCGAGTGCATAGGGCAAATCCTTTTCGCCATATCCGCCAATTGATGCAAGGCGCCATATAACTTTTTGCGCTTGCGCCTGTGCATCTTTGATTATCTCAGCCGGCACATTTGTATCAGGCAATATTGCGTAATGATAAAAGCCTGTATAAATGCCTGCTGCCTGTGCGGCTGGGTGATCCATCGTCAGATATTTGAGTGCTAAAGCATCGGCATCATCACGTGTATCAGATGCCTTAATAATTACAAATCTAATTCCTGCGTTATACATAGTCGTAAAGTCAATTGCTTTATCGTTGGGATGTTGCCATCTACTGATATCTGCGCCATGTATTCGTGAGCCAGGACCCATTGCATCAATAAATGCCTCTTGATCAACAGATGAAATTTCAGGTAGTTGTTGAATAGTTATCGAGCGAATATTTGAGTAAATACGTTTATTTCCTACATATGCAGTAGCTCTATATTTGACTTGCGCATCAAGGGCAGTTGCGAGTGCAACAACTTTGTATAGTCCGACGCGAGTACTTTTTGTCTTGAAACGTGTTGCTTTCCAGCGTCCATCTGTATTGATTTGAATTTTAATCTCAGTCCCAGACTTAGCAGGCTTGAGTGTGCCGTAGAGAGTGACAATTGATTCACTTGCACTCGGTGTCTGACTAATTGAAAGTTTAAGTGTACTCGTGGCTGCACTAGAGGGTTGTGTTTGAATAAAAAGTGTTATCAGTGAGAGAACGCTCAACCAAGTTATGAACTTCTTCATAATTCTGCGATTGTCACATCTAAATGAGCAACGTGGGCAATAGCATTCACAAGAATCTTTTTATGGCGCTCCCGAGATTCACTATATTCATGGGCTGCGCCAAATTTGCGGCTATCTGAAAAATCTAGGGTTAGAACGTTGCCTTCAAGTGAGGCGAGGCGAGCATCAAAAAAAGCGAGCCATACAACCCTGTCCTCTTTTTCCACATAATCTAGGACATCATTCCAGCGCGAACGAAGCTCGCCAAGTTCTGATGTCATGGGGTAAACGATACCTTTTTTACTTTACATACTTAGGTAAGCCACCGCTAATCAGTGACGAGGAGCCCCGAGCCATTTGAAGTATTCGCCAGTGAGTAGAACTCTCAGATTCTTTGTGCGATCAGGAAGGAAACCAAAGTGCTGTGCAATCCTGGCAACAATCTGCTCCACTGATTTTTCACTCACAAAGCGAGTGCGTCCGATCTCAGCGTTACTAAGACCAGTTGCTAACAATCGTAATGTCTCAATTTGTATATCAGTAAAGTCCTTAAGCACTGACGTAAATGCATTCTCGTGCAGTGAGCCATGAGAATCCACCCATCTCATCTTCTCTTTAGTTGTTGAGGATTTTATCGAAAGCCCAATTGAATCTTTGATAACAAGTAGATCAGCTATGGATTTTTTGAGAACAATTCTGCTGCCTAGTGGAATGTCTTTCTCTTTCAAACCAAGGAGGCGAAGATCAGGGCAGGAAGTCATAAAAACAATCCCAAGATCTGGTTTACTTTTGCGAAGTGAGCGAGCTAGGGAAACGCCTTCTTCACCGCAGAACTGAATATCAATTATTACTACATCTGGCTGTAAAGATTTGAATAAATTTTGTGCAACTGCAATGGTGTGAGCTTCACCAATAACATCAACAGTATGCAGTCTTAGTGCAGCCGAAAGTGTTGATAGCTCGAAAGCATCATCATTTACTATCAATACTCTATGTGTCACAGTGCTTAGTATCGTAGGTGATACAAAGGAAAGTGTTAGAAATAATTACTGGGGCAGTCCCTAGATTATTTCAATATTTGTTTTATTGTTTCTGAAATTTTTGGAATAATTTGTTGCGCAGAAATTGGACCACCGTTGGAAGCTTTATCGGCTGCCAATAAATGAATTAGTGCACCCGTTGCAGCAACTTCTGCCAATCGATTTGCATCATTGAGTATCGCGATTGTGTTTGTTGCCACTATAGACCCGATGATTCCAGCAAGTACATCCCCACTTCCTGCAGTTGCAAGCCAAGGAGTTGATACTGGGAGCTCGTAAAGAACATTGTGATTTGCAATGAGCGTGCGGCTTCCTTTGAGAAGAATTGTCACGCTCAATTTTTCAACAGCGATTCGAATCCATTTCTTTGGATCTCCCTCAATTGCCTCCGAGGTAACACTCATTCCGCGTGTATTCAGCAGTTGTGCAAGCTCCCCATAATGAGGAGTAATAAGAGTTGGTTGCTCTAAGGTTCCTGCGAGATATAGGGCTCCGGCATCTAAAACTGTTGGCACTGTTTGCCTTCTTGCTAAAACAAACCAACGATGTCGAAGCCATGTAGAAAAATGTTTGTGCTTTGTACTTTCAATTCCGCTACCAAGTAACCATGCATTTACTTTCCCTGGCTGCACTACAACTTCAGGAGTTGTGTGTAGAACAAGGTGAGCAAGCCCAGATGAACTATTGAAACGCACCATTCCAACGCCAGTAGCGGCAGCAGCTGCCGTAGTAAGAACAGCTGCTCCTGGATATTGCGCGGAACCAGTTATGACACCTAGGACTCCGCGTGAATACTTATGATCCATTTGGCTAGGCATAATGATGCAGCGTTTTGCATCACGAACTGTAAATTTCTTTGCTACTACGCTCATAAGGCAACTCTAACTCTTTCAGAATTAACCTGAAACCACTGGGTTTTCTAGTGCTCACCTTTTATACTTCATTACATGATTCGTCGAATCAGTGTCTCATTGCTCACAATAATCTCGGTCGCCTTGATTTCGACATCGCTGCCTATGTATTCATTTGCCGCCGATGCACCTGCGCCAATCTCTATGACTCCACCCGAGGATCCCAGTGTCATCAAAGATGCGCGCTCGATACTGAGGGGGATTGAACCTTCATCATCTAATAATGCAATGGTCTATTTTGATCAGAACCAAGTCAATTTCAAATCATTTATTTCTCTAGAACAGCATGGTGCTGGTCAATCCGGAGGCGAGAAAATTATTTGCTTGACTCCCCAGGACCCAAAGTGCGTTTCCGCTCTTGCCGATTCCTCCTATCAACAGATCAAATATGACGTCGCTATGGGTTCGTGTGATGCAAGGCAAATCGCGGCATGTATCAAGACTTTATCTTTAGTAAAAGAAGATGGTACAAAAGTCAAAGCACAGGCAGTTCAAAGAATTTATAGCAAGACAAGCCCTGGTTGGGATTCAACTTTCAATGCAAAAACAAACACTGGGTATCCTGGGGCCGATGGGCCATGGTTGTGGAGAATTACAGATGGCGGCAAGAGTACTGATTATCTCATTCTCGGATTAGTAAGTGCGCTTTTCAATCGCCCCATTGGTACATCGACATGGGATGCCTCAGAGAAAAGTTTGAGACTTTCAATTTACCCGGTGAAGAAATTTGAAAATCCTGCATATGTCGATGGTGGTTCAGAGACCGCGTGCTTGGCGGTAGATACAGGCGTTTGCTACCAGCGCATTGCATTTGCCCCTAATCTCCGATTTGCACTTGATCTTCGAATTCCAAAAGTAATTACGGGTTGGCTCAATGGCCGCCTTGATAAACCATCTGCATACACAGAAAATTACGACGACAATTATTCTGAGCTCATCGTTGAAGCCGATCCATTAGAAGAGATCATGACGGGAAAATGGTTAGCAAATACCGGTGCAGTAGCCCAATATCTCAATGATTCTAGAAAAGGTTCGACTGCAGCGCCAGGGAGTAAGAACCTAGATATCGCTGGAACTGATCCAGATGATCAAAATGCTGTTAGGTACTACACCGCTTTATCATCACAATTTAGCAATGTAGCGCTGACAAATACATTAGCGTGGCGCTTGAATACGACTTCCAGTGGTGCGCAAACATTTGCTTCTACCTGTGCAAAAATTGAAGGAGTCCAAGGCATAGTCACAAGTAACGCCTCTGTCTATGAGCCAGGATCGCCTCAGTGGGATAGCAATGAGGGCGCTCTTGGATACAAAATTGCAGCTCCTGTATATAAGTCTGATGGTAAAACTGAAAATGTCGGCCGTTATGCATTCACAATGCGTGCTGATTTGATCAAATGTGTTTATGGCATGACAAAGCTTCCTGCCTACGCGAAAATTGAAATTACATATGACGGGAGTGGTGAAAAGAAGACAGCCTCTGTGGTCTTAGGACAATTCAAAGATTGGGTCAATCTTCACGCAGATAATTTTGTATTTGAGAGTACTCCACCAACTGTGAAAGTAAAACTTGAAGGTTGGACGAAATCAGCAGGTGCTGGCAAAAATACTTTGCCAGCAAGTCCACCAAATAAATCTTCACCAGGCAAAGTCGCAGCACCCACCTCTGGGCAAGCGACAATTACTTGTATAAAGGGAACAACTAAGAAAACAGTCACCGGAACTAAACCAGTTTGTCCAACAGGATATAAAATTCAAGCAGCTCCAGGACAAGCAGGCCCACAAGTAACTATTACTTGCACAAAGGGAACAACTAAGAAAACAGTTACTGGAACAAAACCTATCTGTCCAACGGGTTATAAAATGAGTGTTGCAAAACCAACTGCGCAAGCTCCTGCTGTTCAACAACCAGTTGATCAAGGGAACAACCAGCCACAACCCGAGCAACCAAACCAGCCACAACCCGGACAACCAAGTGAACCTAATGCCGATATAACAATTACATGCACTAAGGGAAGCGAATCAAAACAAGTTACAGGAAAGTCACCTGTTCAGTGTCCGAATGGTTATCAAATGAAACCCATGCAACCCGGGCAACCAAACCAACCACAACCCGGGCAACCAATTGACCCTAATGCCGATATAACAATTACCTGCACAAAGGGAAGTGATTCAAAACAAGTTACAGGAAAATCTCCCGTGCAATGTCCTACTGGATATCAAATGCAGCCAATGCAACCAGGTCAACCGCAGCAACCAGCTAGGCCATAAATTTAAAGTTGTAAGAGCGCAGTTGTGAATTCATTCTGGAACTTGCCAGAAGGGTCACATGAACGAACGTAATCTCTAAAGTCATCAAACTTAGGATAAACAGTTCTCAAGTGAGCTCCATCAATATTGAAGACTTTACCTAAGTGCGCTCTGAAGCCAAATGGGAGTAGCGCATCTTCAATAAGTGAGACCAGGTAAGGAACTTCGTAATCATTTTTCCATGTGAAGTGAATGCAGACAGTCTCGCGACCATTTGCCGGGCTCATCCAATGCTGATCCTCTGCAATAGAGCGAATTTCAGTGACAAGTAATTTCTCACCAAAATTATGAGAGATTTTTTCAACTGCTGCAAATGCCTCTGCTGCTCGGTGTGATGGAACAAAGAATTCACTCTGTAATTCATTTCCAGCACTTGGGTTTGCATCGATTCTAAAGTGAGGCAGACGCAAGTGCCATGGACCCGGCACGCCTAGTTG
>CAIZHT010000208.1 GCA_903932885.1 uncultured Actinomycetes bacterium | reverse complement strand
CCAATTTTTTGGAGCGAAGAACTTTCTGCCTGGATTATTTCTCCCCATGAACTAGTTGAAGCTGGTCTGCACTCATCAACACTCAATGCTGGTGAGCGCATGAGCGCTGCATCCTCGCACTTTTCGGATGAAGAGAGAAAGCAATATTCAGCCATTTTGCACAACCTCAATAATTGGATTGTTTTTCAAGATCCCCCAGCACACACGCGCTTGCGTCGCCTCATCAGTAAGTCCTTTACACCGCGATCAATAAGCGCATTTGAACCAAAGATTGAAAAAATCGTCAACGATTTATTGGATGAAATAGGAGATAAAGAAAAATTTGATCTTGTAGCAGAGTTCTCTTTTCGCTTACCTGCCGCTGTTATGTGTGATCTTTTGGGGATTCCTCTCGATCGACAATGGGATTTGAAGCGCTGGGCTGATGGAATTGCAGGCTTTAGCGCTGCAGCACGCGTCACTTCCGAGAAAGCAAAATTTGCAAATGAGATGGCACTGGAATCAAAGGAATATCTCATCACTTTATTTGAACAATTACGCAATGATCCGGGTGATAATTTATTGAGCCGTTTAGTAGATCAAAGCGATGAACCGAATCCGCTCAGCGATGACGAACTAGTTGCTCTCGTTGTTCAACTCTTCTTCGCAGGTTTTGAAACCACAGAAGGCCTGATTGGAAACATGATGATTGCGTTAGCAAAGCATCCAGATCAATTAGATAAATTACGTTCCAATCCTGAATTGATCACAAATGCGGTAGAGGAAACACTGCGTTTTGACTCATCTATTCTCAAACAATCTCGCGTTGCAAGTGAAGATCAAGATTTTGGCGGTCAGTCAATCAAAAAAGGTGATTACATGCACTTTATGATTGGCGCAGCAAACTATGATCCAGCAAAGTTTAGTGATGCTGACATTTTTGATGTTGAACGCGATGATGTAGGACATGTGAGTTTTGGCCACGGAATCCATTTTTGTATCGGTGCACCGTTAGCTAGGTTAGAAGCACGCATTGCATTACGAGCGCTACTAGAGCGTTTATCCCGAATTGAAATACTGGAGCCAGCCCCTGTTTACCCAGAGTTATTTGCAGTACGCAAACCCTTACATCTCTGGATTAGAAATATTTAGAAACGGTATAAACGCTTCGCATTTCCATTACAGATAAGTGCTTGCTCAGATTGGCTAAGAGTTCCAATATATTCACGCATGAACTCAATAATCGTTGCATACGATGTGTACAGGCGATCAACTGGCCAGTTCGAACCGAGAACACAACGATTTGGACCAAATGCTTCAAGAGATGCCTCAGCCCATGGGCGCAGTGATTCTTTACTAAATAGAGGATCTGTCATAGGTAATCCGCTTATTTTCATCGTGACATTTTGTGCTGTTGCAAGTTTGTTGATTTCCGTTTTCCAAGAGGCGAAATAAGCAGCATCGCGTTTGCGTGGGAAACCAATATGTTGAAGAACAATTTCCAATTCTGGATGACGTTGTGCAAGTTTGAGTGCCTCTGCCATATTTGGCCATTCACAATCAAGATCAAAAACTAAATTATGTTTTGTCATGTAATCAAGAGAAGCT
>CAIZHT010000207.1 GCA_903932885.1 uncultured Actinomycetes bacterium | reverse complement strand
TCTTCTGGTGCATTACTCATTCTTGCTGCTGCCATCGGACTCATCGCAGCAAACTCCCCCGTTGCCGATCACTATTTTGATTTCCTGGCATTAGGTTTCAGCATTGAAAGTGGAATTTTTTATCTGAAATTGACGGTACTTAAAGTAATCAACTATGGACTGATGACAATTTTCTTCTTCGTTGTAGGCTTAGAAATCAAACGTGAACTCGTTTCGGGCCATCTTGCCTCTGTGAAAAAAGCAGCAATGCCATTTATTGCAGCAATCGGTGGAATGGCACTTCCTGCAGGAATTTATCTTCTTATTGCAGGTGATGTAGCACCCGAAGGTTGGGCAGTTCCAGTGGCAACCGATATTGCATTGGCCGTTGGACTACTCGCATTGATGGGACCAGTGGTTACTCACTCTCTGCGATCATTTCTTTTAGCACTTGCAGTCATCGATGACATAGGCGCAATTCTTATTATTGCTATCGTCTATTCAAGTGGAATTGCTCTCTCATGGGTTGGCGCATCAGTTGCCGCGATTCTTTTGATTCTCTTACTCAAGAAGATGAGCGTGACTTCATTCTCTATTTACATTCTCTGTGGTCTTCTGCTTTGGTACGGGCTCTATCGAACTGGTGTTCATCCCACTCTGGCTGGAGTGGTTTTGGGACTACTTACTCCTTCGACAGAGAAACCCAACACCGATCTTGAGGATATAGATGATCACTCAATCTCTTACATTGAATACCTAGAAGTAAAACTACATCCGCTTTCATCACTGATCATCGTCCCAATTTTCGCAGTGGCAAATACGGGAGTACTCCTTACGCAAGACTCTCTATCGGCTGCATCTACATCAGTAGTTGCATGGGCAATCTTTGTGGGACTAGTAATTGGCAAGCCACTAGGTGTCCTGACATCTGCTTTTGCCGCATCCAAAGCAGGCATTGCTCAACTTCCAGATGATGCCTCGGTAGGCAAACTCACTGCTACAGGTAGCGCAGCAGGCATTGGCTTTACTGTCGCTTTATTTATTGCCGATCTTGCTTTTGAGAGTCAAGAGCTCCAAAACATCGCAGTGGTTGCAATTATCGCCGCATCTGTAGTGAGCGCAATTGTTAGTTCCTCGATTTTTGCAATTACAAGATCAGGCTCTCAAAGAAAATAACTGATTCTTTTTACTTGATTGTGAAATGTAAGGTGCCGTTCAATGCATGGCCATCTTTTGCTACCACCCGATATTTCATCTCGTAACGACCGATAGCCAGTGGCTCTATAGGTGTTGTACTCAATGTTGATTTCCCAATCTGGACCGCTCTCAATTTCACTCGATTTTTCGCAGGACCAGTAATTGTTATCGAATTTATTTTCTTGCCATCAATCGTGGCTAAAGCTTCTGAAAATTTGAGTACGAAACTCTTGGGTGAAACTTGAATAATCGCGTTATTTCCAGGGGTACTCGAAAGTAGGGCTGTATGTGCCAGGGCCGGTGTAATGGAAATCATGGAGAGAGCGCATATAGCCGCGATAAACACTTTGATGCTAATACTTCGCATGATGCTTAGAGCCTATCTCCTTGCTATTGTTGCGCCAAGCCCACGATCGAAAGGCACGTAATGAACAAGTTCGTCAAAGTAACTCCATTTGTAATTGCAGCTTTGCTTCTTGCAGGTTGCGCTTCACAGGATTCAACT
>CAIZHT010000206.1 GCA_903932885.1 uncultured Actinomycetes bacterium | reverse complement strand
ATCGAGCATAAATGCGCGACCACCAGACATTCCTGCTGCAAAGTTACGACCAGTGCGACCAAGTACTACGACGGTTCCACCAGTCATGTATTCGCAGCCATGGTCGCCGATTCCTTCAACTACTGCAGTTGCACCAGAATTTCGAACACAGAATCGCTCACCGACCACACCGCGAATAAATATCTCACCTGATGTTGCGCCATAGCCAATAACATTTCCAGCAATTACATTCTCACCTGACTTGAATGTAACTTTCTCATCAGGGCGAACTACAACACGTCCACCTGATATTCCCTTTGCAACATAATCATTTGAATCACCGTAGAGTCGAATTGCGATTCCACGAGGAATAAATGCTCCTAATGATTGTCCTGCAGAGCCATGAAGAGTGATATCGATAGTTCCCTCAGGTAATCCTTCTCCCCCGAAGCGACGAGTTACTTCTGCGCCCAACATCGTTCCAACGGTTCTATTCACATTTCGAACAGGTAGATCGATTCGAACTGGCTCAGACTTTGTAAGCGCAGCATCAGCTAATTCAATCAACTTATTGTCGAGTGCAGCCGCTAAGCCATGATCTTGCTTTGTAGTGTTGTACAGAGAACTCTCTACTTCTGGGCGAACTAGTAGTGGAGAAAGATCGAGTCCACTTGCTTTCCAGTGATTGACCGCATCTTTAGTATCTAAATACTCAACTCGACCAATTGCTTCTTGCAATGTACGGAAGCCAAGCTCTGCCAAAATTTCACGAACTTCTTCAGCAATGTATTCGAAGAATGTTTCAACGAATTCTGGTTTACCAGAAAAGCGTTTACGAAGTTCAGGATTTTGTGTAGCAACTCCGACTGGACATGTATCTAAGTGACATACGCGCATCATGATGCAACCAGAGACAACTAATGGCGCAGTTGCGAAACCAAATTCTTCTGCTCCAAGAAGTGTTGCGATGACAACATCGCGACCAGTCTTGAGTTGACCATCTGTTTGCACAACGATGCGATCGCGAAGTCCATTGAGCAAAAGAGTTTGCTGCGTCTCAGCTAAACCGAGTTCCCAAGGAGCGCCTGCATGCTTGAGTGAAGTAAGTGGTGATGCACCTGTTCCGCCGTCATGGCCAGAGATAAGCACAACATCGGCATGCGCCTTGCTCACTCCTGCAGCCACGGTGCCAACTCCAACTTCTGCAACTAGTTTGACGTGAATACGCGCATTCTTATTTGCATTCTTCAAGTCATGAATGAGTTGAGCAAGATCTTCAATCGAATAAATATCGTGATGCGGTGGCGGTGAAATAAGTCCTACGCCTGGAGTTGAGTATCGAACCTTTGCGATCCATGGGTAAACCTTGTTTCCCGGCAGCTGTCCACCTTCACCAGGTTTTGCACCTTGTGCAACTTTGATTTGAATATCATCTGAATTGACCAAGTAATCACTTGTAACACCGAAGCGACCACTTGCCACTTGCTTGATAGATGAGCGCTTCGAGTCACCATTACTTTCTGCGACATAGCGAGAAGGATCTTCTCCACCTTCACCGGTATTAGATTTTCCGCCGAGGCGATTCATTGCAATAGCAAGAGTTTCATGCGCCTCTTGCGAAATAGAACCGTAAGACATTGCACCAGTTGAGAATCGAGCAATTATTGAGCGAGCTGATTCCACTTCTTCAATAGGAATTGAAGGTTGGGAACCATTTTTGAATTGAAAGAGACCACGCAGTGTCATCAACTCTTTGCTCTGTTCATTGACTGAACTTGTATACCGCTTGAAAATGTCATAACGCTTATTGCGTGTGGAATGCTGGAGCGTAAATACAGTCTCTGGATTGAACAAGTGTGGCTCACCATCTCGACGCCATTGATATTCCCCGCCGATTGGAAGTCGCTTTGTTCCTGGTATCTCTCCCCCAGGCGGATAAGCAATGTGATGGCGAGCAATTGTTTCTTGAGCAATGATGTCGAGTGATACGCCGCCTAAGCGAGATGTTGTACCGACAAAGAATTCATCAACAACTTCTTGGCTAAGTCCAATCGCTTCAAAGACTTGCGCACCCGTGTAGGAAGCAATCGTTGAAATACCCATCTTCGACATTACTTTGAGAACGCCTTTTCCTAAACTCTTGATGAGATTGCGAACTGCCTTCTCAGGTGTTGTTCCAGTAATGACACCTTGAAGTACTAGGTCTTCAGCGCTTTCCATCGCGAGATATGGATTTACTGCTGCTGCGCCATAACCAATGAGGAGTGCGACATGGTGAACTTCACGAACATCTCCTGCCTCAACGACGAGACCAACTTTTGTGCGAGTCTTTTCGCGAATCAAGTGATGGTGAACAGCTGATGTAAGAAGTAGCGAAGGAATTGGAGCATCTTCTGCATCTCCATCGCGATCAGAGAGGATGATGAGGTGTGCGCCATTAGTAATGGCATCACTTACTTCTTTTTTGATTTCATCTAATCGAATTCGCAGCGCATTGCCATCGCCATTGACTGGGAAGAGCCCACGAACAACGTATGCCTCAAGTTCAGGGTATTCGCCATCCACATTGACGTGAATAATTTTTGCAAGTTCATCATTGTCGATGACTGGGAATGCAAGGGAAATTTGACGACAAGATTCTGGACCAGGATCCAACAAGTTATGTTCTGGCCCGATAGAACCTCCCAAGCTTGTAACTAATTCTTCGCGAATCGCATCTAATGGCGGATTAGTAACTTGAGCAAATAGTTGAGAGAAATAATCAAATATCAGTCGTGGTTTTTCAGAGAGTGCAGCTATGGGTGAATCTGAACCCATGGAACCAAGTGGTTCCATTCCATTTTTTGCCATTGGGGTAATAAGAATGCGCAAATCTTCTTCTGTATAACCAAATGCTCTTTGGCGACGGATAACAGAGGAGTGAGGATAAATAATGTGTTCGCGTGCTGGAAGATCATTGAGTTTTACGATTCCATCATGGAGCCACTGACCATAAGGCGCAGCATCAGCTAACTGATCCTTGATTTCATCATCTTCAATAATTCGTCCTGCTTCAATATCTACTAAGAACATTTTTCCTGGTTGCAAACGGCCCTTGCGCACAACTTTTTCAGCAGGAATATCAAGTACACCAACTTCACTTGCGAGGACAACAAGTCCATCATCTGTTACCCAGAAACGTGATGGACGAAGTCCATTGCGATCTAGAACAGCGCCAACTTGATGTCCATCAGTAAAAGTCACACATGCTGGTCCATCCCATGGCTCCATAAGAGATGCGTGAAATGCGTAAAAATCACGACGCTTCTGAGACATCGATGTGTGATTTTCCCATGCCTCAGGAATCATCATGAGAACTGCATGTGGGAGTGAACGTCCGCCCAAATACAGCAGTTCAAGAACTTCGTCGAAAGATGCTGAGTCCGAACCTGACATTTCAACAATCGGAAAGAGACGATCTAAATTTCCAGGAATAAGTTCACTTGCTAGTAAGGATTCGCGAGCGCGCATCCAATTGCGATTTCCCTTTACTGTATTGATTTCACCATTGTGTGCGATGAAGCGGTACGGGTGAGCTAATGGCCATGAAGGAAAAGTATTGGTGGAAAAGCGTGAGTGAACAAGTGCAAGAGGTGAGACAACTCGCTCATCGCTAAGGTCAGGGAAAAAATCTTCTAGCTGACCAGTTGTAAGCATTCCCTTATAAACAATTGTTTGTGATGACAATGAAGGGAAGTAAAGCTCTAGACCATGCTCTGCTCGCTTGCGAAGTGCAAATGCAAGGCGATCTAAAACAATTCCTTCTTCCTTATTCTTACCAGCAATGAAAAGTTGCTCGAAGCGTGGCATCACTGAAAGAGCGGTCGTACCAAGAGATGCTGAATTGATTGGAAGATCGCGCCATCCAAGAACAACAAGACCTTCTTCATCGGCAATCTTTGCGATCTCTTGACGAAGCTCTACACCTTGAGCGATGAATGCGATTCCAGTTGCATAGGCATTAGCGCGTGGGAGATCAAAATCGGTGACATCTTGATAGAAAGCATCAGGTACTCGTATAAGAATTCCAGCACCATCACCGCTATCAGGTTCGGCCCCTGATGCTCCACGGTGCTCAAGGTTGCGTAGCGCTGTAAGTGCCTTTTCAACAATCTCATGCGTTGCAACTTTATTGAGTGTTGCAACCATCGCAACGCCACAAGCATCGTGTTCGTTGGCAGGGTTGTATAAACCTTGTGCCTTCGGATAGTTCGATGTAAGGGCCACGATATGTAACTCCAGTTGTCTTAGTGTTGCGGGACAACTTTGGCCCTGGGTTTTCTCTTCCTTTTTCTTACTGCTCCCCTATGCGGGAGGTAAAGCGTAGCAAGGCGGAGGGATTTCCTCTATATGCCGCTGATGTGGGCAATCTGGCCGATAACGGCAGTAATAGTCATACCGATGCAGCCTCCCAAAATTACTCGCACCGTTGGAACGAGGACTTTGGAGCCCGCCATCTTTGCACTCACAACTCCTGTGATGACAAGGCCGGCGATAGTAAAGATGACGATGCTGAATGCTTTGGCACCCAGACTCGGAGCAAATGCACCCAAGAATGGAATGCATCCACCCAATGTAAAACTAGCGGCAGATGCGAGGGCGGCCTGAACAGGGCGCGCCTTTGTGTGTGGGAATTGCCCTAGTTCATCGCGAAGATGGGCAGCTAATGGATCCTTCTCATGCATCGCATGTGCTACTTGCAACGCTAATTCTGGAGAGAGTCCGCGGTCAATATATATCTGTTGAAGTTCTAGAAGTTCACCATCTGGATCAATTTCAAGATGAGAAATCTCTAAAAGTCGATCTGATTCTTCAATATCATTTTGTGAACGCACGGAGACATACTCACCTACTGCCATCGACATGGCTCCTGCAGAAATTCCTGCAAGGCCGGCGGTAATAAGAAAACTATCTGCCTTTGCTGCAGCAACACCAATCATCAAACTGGCAGTTGAAACAAGTCCATCATTGGCACCTAATACTGCTGCGCGCAACCAACCAGCGCGATGCGTGCGGTGATGCAAATTTCTCTGATACACATCTTCGAGTGCCATGTTTTAGAGCCTACCTGATGCCTTTGATAAACGCAGGTAGGCACCAAGGGCAAGCCCTGCAACTGCGATGCTTACCCATTCATTGATTCGCATTCCCGCTAAGAGTTGAGCATCATCGATTCGAAGTGATTCAATAAAGAAGCGACCTATGCAATAACCAATTATATATAAAGAAAATATCTGTCCTGGCTTTGATCTATTACCCCACCAGATGAGTGTGAGAGCTAGCGCAAAACACCAGAGTGCTTCATAGAGAAAAGTTGGGTGAAAAGTTTCAAATTCTTTGAAAGCAGATGGTCGAAATGATTGCGGGACTTCTAGAGCCCACGGTGCATCTAGTGGTCTTCCAAAAAGTTCGATATTAAACCAATTGCCAAAGCGGCCAATACCTTGAGCCAATAGAACTCCTGGCGCTAATGAATCTAGAAAAATAGCGAATGAGGGAAGTTCAATCTTTCGTGCAAGTTGGCGATACCTGATCCATGCAACAAGGGCTCCCAGAGATATCGCACCCCATATACCTAATCCACCATTCCAGATTTTCAGAGCATCTATCGGATTTCCATTTCTGCCGAAATATGCATCTGGAGAAGTGATCACATGATAAATACGACCGCCAATGATTCCTGCTGGAACGCAATAGATCGCAACTTCAGAAACTATGGATTTTGTATTAGCGCCATGAGGGACAAAGCGTTTATTGCCGACCCATATTGCTACAGCAATGCCCGTAATGATGCACAAGGCATACATATGGAAAGTTAGTGGCCCAATCTCCAAAACCGAAATATTCGGTGAAGGAATTGAGCGAAACATGTATTTATCCCTGTTCAATTGCTGCGGCAAATGCTGCAGCATCGTAAATCTGGGTATTTCGATCAAGGGCTTTACCATTTACAAAAACGGATGGAGTCGAGTCAATACCCTTCTTTCCACCATCTGTGGCAATACTCTTTACCCAACCGCCATACTTTGAATCATTGATGCATGCACCAAATTCTCCTGAAGAAATTCCCACTGCAACTCCGCCAGCAATCAAATAAGCATCTGACCACTTGCCGCTATTTTCCTCAGGTTGATTTCTATAAAGAAAATCGTGGTATTCCAAGTATTTACCTTCATCTGCTGCACATGCCGCTGCATTCGCGGCGCGTATTGATTCAGGGCCAATGAATGAGAGCGGATGGAAAATTACTCGTGCTTTCTTTTCCTTGATTATGCTCTCAATGTAGGTGCTATTGAGTGCTTCGAATTGTGCGCAAGCTGGACATTGAAAATCTTCCCAAATATCTACAACAGGAACACCTGTTAGATCGCCGTTGAATTCAATTCCATTGCCATTTGTTGAATTGGCTTGCGAAGGTAGGGATACGCTGTTACTCGCCTTATTACCCATTACGGAAAATATGACACCTACAGCGACAACGAGTGTCACCATTGCAATCACGATGTTGCGAGTGACTTTATCTCCACCACTTTTTTGGGCCATATCAAGTTCCTCAATTCTTCTCGTCAAATACTGCACAAGAATACCGAATCAGTCGCCAATTGGCTGCGTCATTCCAAGCGAGAATGCTGAGAAAAATCCTTTATCGCCCTTCGCGCACGCCTTTGGCTAAATCTTGGGCTAATTCAGTAACGGCGCGTAAACCATTTTCCTCGGTATCTGCTTCAAGTAAGCACTTTATAAATGCTGAACCGACAATGACGCCATCGGCATATCCTGCAACTTCGCGAGCTTGCACGTGATTTGAAACACCTAAACCAACGGCAACAGGCAACTCACTCACCTTTCGAATACGCGCCACTAGATCGCTAGCACCTGACGAAATACTCGTGCGGGTGCCTGTCACGCCCATCAAACTTGCTGCATAAATAAAACCAGAACAACGCTGCGTTACTTTTCCAAGTCGAGAATCATTGGTGCTCGGAGCAACTACATAAATCGGGCTGATTCCACTTTTGTTAGTTGCCGCTATCCATCGATCTGATTCTTCAATCGTGAGATCAGGTGTAATCACACCTGAACCTCCATTAGCAGCAATGGACTGTGCAAATTCATCAACGCCATATCGTTCAATTGGATTCCAATATGTCATTACAACAGCTGCTACTCCTGCATCCGTTGCATATTTGAGAGCAGAGAAAACATCTGCAGCACCTGTGCCCTGTGAAAGGGATTGCTCTGCTGCTGCTTGAATAATTGGACCATCCATTACGGGATCGCTATATGGAAATCCAATTTCAATTGCATCCACGCCACCTGCAACAAGTGCTGCAATTGCTTTCTTGCACCCTTCAATTGATGGAAAGCCGGCAGGAATATATGCAATCAGTGCGGCGCGATTTTCTGCCTTAGTCTGTGCAAAAACTTGGTCCAGGGTTGTAGCCATTACTAGAGTTTGATTCCAAAGTACTCGGCAGCAGTCTGCACATCTTTATCTCCGCGACCTGAAAGATTGAGTAACAAAACTGCATCAGGGCCTAATTCGTTACCAACTTGAATAGCCCCTGCTAGTGCATGCGCAGTTTCAATGGCAGGAATAATCCCCTCTGTCTTTGAAAGCAAAGAAAATGCATGCATCGCTTGCGCATCGGTTATCGCGCGATATTCGGCGCGACCAATGTCATGAAGGTATGCGTGCTCTGGTCCAACACCTGGGTAATCAAGTCCTGCAGAAATCGAATGCGATTCAACAGTTTGACCATTCTTATCTTGCAAAACGTACGAACGAGTTCCGTGGAGAACGCCTGCAGTGCCACCCGTAATTGTTGCAGCATGGCGTCCAGTTTCTACGCCATCTCCCCCTGCTTCAAGACCAATGAGTCGAACTGATTCATCACCGATAAAGTCATGAAAAATTCCAATTGCATTTGATCCGCCACCAACACATGCCAATACAGCATCAGGTAAGCGTCCCACTAGTTCTTGTACTTGAATTTTGGCTTCTTCGCCAATAATTTTATGAAAATCACGCACCATTGTTGGGAAAGGATGTGGACCCGCAACCGTTCCAAGTAAGTAGTGTGTTGTTTCTACATTTGTTACCCAATCGCGCATCGCTTCATTGATTGCATCTTTGAGAGTTCGAGATCCTGTTGTAACAGGAACAACTTCTGCCCCAAGAATTTTCATACGTGCAACATTGAGTGATTGACGGCGCGTATCTTCTTCGCCCATATAGACAACGCATTCAAGGCCCATCAGCGCTGCTGCAGTTGCAGATGCAACGCCATGTTGTCCCGCACCGGTTTCAGCAATAATTCTTTTCTTACCCATGCGCTTAGTAAGAAGGGCTTGGCCCAAAACATTATTTATTTTGTGACTACCTGTGTGATTGAGATCTTCGCGCTTCAAAAGAATTCGCGCGCCACCTGCATATTCTGCAAATCTTTTTGCCTCAGTAAGGATGCTAGGGCGACCTGTATACGTCAGATGTAACTTCGCTAGCTCAGCTTGAAAGATTGGATCTTTCGATGCGCTGATATGTGCAGCTTCAAGTTCTTCTAAAGCACCGATGAGTGCTTCTGGAACGAAGCGGCCGCCATATTGGCCAAAGTGTCCGAGAATCGTGGATTCTGATGTGGTCATGAAATAAGTCTACCGATGACCACGTAATTCGCGCATGGCGAGTTCTGTATCCGATGAGCGCACAAGGGCCTCTCCCACCAATATTGCTGTTGCTCCATGTTCTTGGGCAAATTCAACATCACTGCGATTGGAGATACCCGATTCTGCTACCCGCACCATGGAGGTCGGAATTCGAGGTATGAGTTGGGCAAATGCTGCTGAGTCAACGTCGAGTGTTTTGAGATTACGAGAGTTGACGCCAATAATCTCTGGCGAAATTTCGAGCGCTCTTTCCAATTCGTCGTGGGTGTGAACTTCAATGAGTGATGACATCCCTAATTCTTTTGCTAGTTGATAATAATCATCGAGTTGATTCTTACTCAGTGCTGCAACGATCAGCAGTACGAGATCTGCTCCATGTGCGCGCGCTTCTAAAAATTGATATTCATCAACCATGAAATCTTTTCTCAAAATGGGTATCTCCACGCGTGTTCGCACTGCATCAAGGTCATCTAATGAACCACCGAAACGGCGTCGCTCCGTGAGCACGCTAATGACATTTGCTCCAGATTCTTCATATCTACTCGCTAGTGCACCTGGATCTTCAATTGCTGCAAGTGCGCCTTTACTTGGGGAAGAGCGCTTCACCTCTGCAATGATTGAAATCTCTGGGCCGGCAAATGCTTTTCCAATGTTTCGAACAGCTGGTGCGCTTTCTAGCGCCTCTCGGATTTGAGCAAGCGGTAAACGACGCATTGCCAAATCTTCTCTTACGCCTTCAATGATTGAATCTAGAACGCTCATTTACTCTCATCATTTTCTGTTGGATCTATTCCCTGATCTAAAGAGTTCCATGGCGTCAATATCTTTACTTTTCTTTCATAGCGCGAAGAAAGTCGAAATCTTTTTCCAATGAGAATAACTATTACTATGACTACAACAAAAGATATTGCTAACGAGATT
>CAIZHT010000205.1 GCA_903932885.1 uncultured Actinomycetes bacterium | reverse complement strand
CTTATATCCGCGCCAGTACGCAGTGATATTTCCAGCATTACCAACAGGCAATACATGCATATCTGGTGCATCACCTAAGAAGTCAACAACTTCAAATGCACCAGTCTTCTGTCCATCAATTCGATAAGGATTGAGGGAGTTCACCAATGCAACTGGATAATTTTCAGAAAGTTCTTTTGCCAGAGTTAGGCAATCATCAAAGTTTCCGTTGACCTGCAAGATTGTTGCGCCATGAATAACAGCCTGAGCCAATTTCCCCATAGCAATTTTGCCAGCAGGAATAAGAACAGCAGGAACCATTCCGGCCTTTGTTGCATAGGCCGCAGCACTTGCTGATGTGTTTCCTGTTGAGGCACAGATGACAGCCTTTGCTCCATCTTCTGCAGCCTTAGAAATTGCCATTGTCATTCCGCGATCTTTGAATGAGCCAGTTGGATTTGTACCTTCATACTTCAACCAGATTTCATTGCCGAGCATTTCAGACAAGTGCTGAGCAAGAATAAGAGGAGTGCCGCCTTCACGAAGTGTGATCACTGGAGTTTTAGCACTGACAGGCAAACGATGGCGATATTCCTCAATAACTCCGCGCCATTGATGAGTGACTTTTTTCTTACTAAATATTGATTTCATTATGAAGGTGCTCCTTCTACTCGGATAACACTTTCAACTTTGCGCACAATTTCAAGAGCCGATAAATCTTTCACAAGCTCTCCTAATGCTTTTTCGGAGGCAGCATGTGTAACAACAACGAGTTCTGCATCATTACCTGCGCCACCTTGGCGCACTGTTTGAATCGAAACACCCTGCGCTGCAAATGCTTGTGCAATCGTTGCTAGAACGCCTGGTTTATCTGCAACCTGAAGGCGAATCATCAATTTAGTACGGGCCGCACTAAATGGTGCTATCTCACGGTCTGCATAATCACTTTCGCGGTGTCCAATTGAATCATCAGCAATATGACGTGCAACTGCGACAACATCGCCAAGTACCGCACTCGCTGTTGGCCCGCCACCTGCGCCGCGACCGTAGAACATCAGTTGTCCCGCAGATTCTGCTTCGAGATAAACGGCATTGTATGCATCGCGAACCGATGCAAGAGGATGACTATTTGGAAGCATCACCGGATGTACGCGTACAGAAATTTCATCTTCAGGTGTGAGTTCGCCAATTACTAATAGCTTTATTACATGGTTCATTGACTTAGCGAGTGCAACATCGGCTGCTGAAATCTTTGTGATGCCTTCGCGATAAACCTCATCGGCAGTTACGCGAGTATGGAATGCAAGACCTGCCAAAATCGCAGCTTTTGCAGCAGCATCAAAGCCTTCGATATCTGCAGTTGGATCAGTCTCTGCATAACCAAGCTCTTGAGCTTGCGCGAGTGCTTCGCTAAATGCCAGTCCATCTTCATGCATCTTTGTCAGAATAAAGTTTGTTGTTCCATTGACGATACCCATTATTCGAGTGATGTAATCGCCAGCTAAGGATTCGCGCATAGGGCGAATGATTGGAATCGCGCCAGCAACAGCTGCTTCGTAATACAGATCTACTCCTGCTTTATCGGCTGCCGCATACAAGTCGGCGCCATGTGTTGCAAGTAAACTCTTATTTGCAGTTACTACAGATTTACCATTCTTGATCGCTTGCAAAATAAGTTCACGTGCAGGTTCAATTCCACCCATAACTTCAATGACGATATCGATTGCTGGATCGCTGACGATTGAAAGTGGATCAGTTGTAAATAAAGATGCATCTATTCCGTTGCGTGATCCACCACTGCGCACTGCAATCTTCTTGAGTTCAAGAGGTGCACTAGAACGTGTGGAAAGTTCAGGAATATCTGAGAGCAAAAGGCG
>CAIZHT010000204.1 GCA_903932885.1 uncultured Actinomycetes bacterium | reverse complement strand
CGGCCAGGACCTGGATATTGAGTGTGCTTCTGGTACCAGACCAACATGAGGTGCACTGTTATCAGTGCTAAGAAAATTCCAGGCAATAACAAAACGTGGACTGTGTAAATACGTGGAATGAATGACTCACCAGGGAATTCGCCACCGAAGGCAAAGAATGAGAGGTAGGAGCCCACAATAGGTAGCGCCTGAATAATTGCTTGAGCGATACGTACTCCCGTGCCAGATAAAAGATCATCAGGCAATGAGTAGCCTAGAAAGCCTTCAACGATTCCAAGTGTGAGAAGTCCTACACCGATAATCCAGTTGAATTCGCGTGGCTTGCGAAATGCGCCAGTGAAATAGACGCGGAGCAAGTGAACAACGATTGCAACCATAAAGAGAAGTGCAGCCCAGTGGTGAATCTGTCGCATCAAAAGCCCACCGCGAACTTCAAACGAAATATGAAGTGTTGATGCATATGCAGCAGACATTTCTATTCCATTGAGTGGCTCGTAGCTTCCTTCGTATACAACTTCACGTTGGGATGGATCAAACCAAAAAGTAAGGAAAGTTCCTGAGAGCAACAAGATGATAAATGAATACAGTGCGATCTCACCAAGCAGAAATGACCAGTGGTCAGGAAAGACTTTATTGAGATTCTTCTTCATCCATTTAGCAGCGCCAGTGCGCTCATCTACATAATTGGCGACTGTGCCTGCTACTCGCTCACGTGCGGTCATTGTGAATTTCTCTCCCAGAAACTAGGTCCGACAGGTTCATTGAAAGGTGCTTGAGCAACGAGATAACCCTCAGCATCAACAGTGATTGCTAATTGTGGCAGAGGTCGGGCAGATGGGCCAAAGATAACTTTTGCTGCCCGGGTAACGTCGAAAGTTGATTGGTGACAAGGACAGAGAAGGTGCTTGGTCTGCTGTTCGTAGAGAGCAACTGCGCACCCCATGTGCGAACAAATCTTTGAGAAGGCAATGATTCCTTCGTACGTCATTGCTAAGCGCTCTGGATCTAATTGGAATTCTTCCTGACGAAGGCGAATGAGGAGAACTGCATCTTTTCCAATATCACTTAGCGCTCGGTGGCCACCTTCTTTTATTGCTGGTAAAACTTGAGCGACTGCGCCAACCTCTAAATCTGATGGCTTTATTGGGCGATCACCTGGGTCGGTAACTAAACGTGTTCCTGTTTTCCAACTTGTGGTCTCTAATTTTTTTCCAGGAAGTGGACCGAGGTCGCGAAGTAAAAGTAGTGGTGATAATCCAACTAAGCCAAGTGATAAACCTAGTGAGCGTTTGATCAGTGAGCGACGACCCAGGGCAGCTGCTGCGGCACCCTTCTTTGCAGTCTTTACTAATTCATCGCGGTCTTCATCTTCTGATCGCATCTCATGGCGCATTGCAATAACTTCTTCATCGGGCATCAGCGTCTTTGCCCAATGAATTGCGCCAGCACCGATGAAGAACATCGCAAATGCAAGACCTAATCCTAAGAAAAGTTGCTTTGCATTTGTACTTCCAAGAATTGGAAAGAAAATGAATAGATCTTCTGAGATCCAAATATATGAATAAATGAAAAGCAGGGTTCCTAGGGATGAGAGAGCGAAGAGAATTGCTACTTGTCGCTCTGCTTTCTGTTCAGCTTTAGGATCAAGATCTGCCTGGCGATGTATGTGCGCTGGCACTCCAGGATCTTTGATTGCTTCTAATTCATTAGACATGTTCTTATCTCGCCTTCATCGCAAGCCAAACAGCTACTCCGATGAGCAGACCAATTCCAAAAGTCCAAACTAACAATCCTTCAGTAACAGGTCCGACACGACCAAGTGATGCACCACCGAGAGCAGGTTCTGCTTCAACTGCTTTTACCCACTTGATGATAGAAAGTTTTTCTTCAGGTGTCAGAGTTTTATCGCTAAATACTGGCATCGACTGCGGACCGGTAGTCATTGCTTCAGCAATGTACTTTGCTTCAACACCCATCAGCGTTGGTGCATATTTTCCTTGAGTCAGTGCTCCACCTTGTGCTGCAAAGTTGTGACACATTGCGCAATTAGTGCGGAAAAGTTCGCCACCTTCGGCAGTGCTTCCATCGCGTTCGTAATTGAGGGAAGCTTCTGTTGGAATTTCAGGACCAGGTGCAAGAGATGCAACATAGGCGGCTAGAGCCGCCGTTTCCTTTTCATCATAAACAGGTCGCTTGCGCATAATTTGTACACTCAAATCGGCCACAGGCATACGTCCAGTACCAACTTGAAAATCAACAGAGGCCGCGCCAACACCAATGAGTGATGGAGCAATCGCACTTCCCTCTAAATTCAAACCATGACAGGAAGAGCATCCTTTGAGAAAAATTTCGCGACCTTCTTCAATGGCAGTCGAACGCGAAAACTCACTTTGCTCTGGTGTAGTAGTCGCACTTGCAACAGAGAAGGTTGTACCAATAGCAAAAAGAGCGAAGAGTAAAAGTAATGGCCCAGCTGATCTGTGTCTGCGATATCGAGATAGACGTTTCACGAGGTACCCTTCAAATCACTTAATAAGGTAGATCGCTGCAAAGAGTGCGATCCACACAACATCGACGAAGTGCCAGTAATAAGAAACCACAATTGCAGTTGTTGCTTGCTGATGTGTAAATCTGCGAGCCTTAGCAACGCGAATCATGACAATGAGAAATGCGATAAGTCCGCCAGTTACGTGAAGTCCGTGAAACCCTGTGGCAATAAAAAAGACAGATCCATAAGCATTCGATGAAAGAGTCAAATTTTCACTTACTAGAACCGCGTACTCGTAAATCTGGCCTCCGATAAAGAATGCACCCATAAGAAATGTCAGCGAGAACCATTCGCGCATTCCCCATTTGTTGATCTGAAACATTGTGCCAGTGCGCTTGTTCTGAAAACGTTCTGCTGCGAATACTCCAAATTGGCACGTAACAGAAGAGAGAACGAGAACTGTTGTGTTGAGTGCTGCAAATGGAATATTTAATAGTTCCGTAGATTCCAACCAGATATCTGGTCCTTGCACTGCGCGAATTGTGAAATAAATTGCGAAGAGACCTGCGAAAAACATCAATTCGCTAGAGAGCCAAACAATTGTTCCAACAGCCACTGCGTTAGGGCGAGTGATCTTGTGGTGGTCTGGCGCGCTCGTCGTTTGCATGAGGCGATTATTCCCGAAAAGGCTCGCGGAGTCTCCTTGCGGGCACCCAAAGCGATGGGTAATTCGGCCTTATGCAGGTGAAACAGGTCACTCATTAGTGCGCTCTCTTTTGCACTTTCGAGAATAGACTTATGCCATGTCTATGAGTGCTAGCGCCACATTACGAATACTCGTCTATTCAGATGATTCCTCCGTTCGCGCCGCTATCGCCGGGGCATTAGGCACTCGATTAGCGACTGATTTAGCACCTCATGAAATTATTGAATTTGCTACAGGCAAAGCTTTGCGACTTTTCACGGATCGAAAAGGCGCAACCGCGAATAACCAGGTCGATCTTTTTATTCTCGATGGTGAAGCCGTTCCTGAAGGTGGAATGGGAATCGCTCGTCAACTCAAGGATGAAATTTTTGAATGTCCACCTGTGCTTGTCATTACGGGTCGCAAAGAAGATGCATGGCTAGCGGCATGGTCGATGGCTGAAGCATCGGTAATGCATCCAATCGATCCTTTTACTCTCGCACATACAGCGGCGAATTTGCTGCGCGGTGCGAGCCTTACATCTGCGTAAGTTCTATTGAGATGAGCTGGCGCACTCATATTGATCGCCTCAAGAGCGGACTTGATTTAGAAGTAGCCGATATTTCGTGGTGTATGAATGAAATTCTTGAGGATCGCGCTGATATCGAAATAACAAAAGAGTTCTTGCTTTCCCTAAAGGCAAAAGGTGAAACCCCCGAAGAAGTTGGTGCTTTAGTTGCGCAGATGTATGAACATTGCGCACCTATTTCAATAAACGAAAGGGCTGTAGACACGGTTGGCACGGGTGGCGACGGCGCACACACGATAAATATTTCTACGACAGCAGCAATAATCGCCGCTGCAGCTGGGGCGAAAGTTCTCAAACATGGAAATCGCGCAGCCTCTTCTAAATCAGGTTCGGCGGACCTCCTAGAAGCACTCGGG
>CAIZHT010000203.1 GCA_903932885.1 uncultured Actinomycetes bacterium | reverse complement strand
GACTAATGGCGCCATGATGAGATGTGCGTTAGTTGGAATGGCATTTAGTGCCGGAGAAAATTTAGAACGAGATGAATGGATCAGAGCGCTAGCAAGTGCGACCCATACTTTTGAAAGTGCCATTTCCTGTGCACAAATAGCTGCGGCCTTATTTTCTGATGCTATAGAAAATGGAGATAGGAATTCAATCGAATCATTAGTAGGTACAACGATTCCACAGTGGGTAAAGAGAGAGAAAGGTGTCTCACTCGATCCGATTGAAACGCTCTCTGCAGTTATTTACGTTGTAGGTAACTCCGCGTCAGCAGCGCAAGCATATGTTCGAGCATGTGAACTAGGGGGAGATACGGATACGGTCGCAGCGTTATCAGGTGCGCTCATTACCGCACGCATGGGCTCTACTGCAGATTTTGAATGTATTGAATGGTTAGCAGATATTGCGTGGGAAGAAATTCCTACAATGGGTGAAGCAGTAGAGACGCTTTGTACAAGGAGAAATAAATGAGTGCACGAGTCTGGGTTGTTGGACCCATTGCCTGGGACACAGTTATTTACTTGCCAGCTATGCCCGAAGTTGGAAAATTTGTACAAGCAATTCAAACTATTGAGCGCCCAGGTGGCACTGCTGCAAATGCAGCGATCGCACTTGCTACAACAGGTATTGAAACTGGCTTCGTTGGCTACTTAGGTGATGATCACCTCAGCGCAAAATTGCGCACAACTCTAGAAGATAGTGAACTCAAGTATCTGTCAATCACGACTCTCGATGGTCCGCCTTCACATGTACTTATCTTTATTGACGAAAAAGGGGAAAGAACCATTTTGGGAATTAGCCCAGATCGCTTAGATCAAGTAACTCTTAAAGGTGTTGACCTTCAATCAGATGACATTGTCGTTTTCTTGTTGTGGCGTGAACATTTCGCCCAGGATTTAGCATTGGCGAAAGCGAAAGGGTGCATCACAGTTGTTGGAGCCGAAGCACTTGCTTTAGATATCTCTGCCGATATCGCTATTGGCTCACTAGGTGATGCAGCAAATGTTGAAATCAATACAGAATTATTAGCTCGAATTCCGCGCATTGCACTTACTAATGGCAAAGATGGCGCTGATGAATATATGCAAGGAAGTCACATTCATCAGAAGAGTCTTGCAACAAAAATTGTTGATACAACAGGTGCGGGGGATGCGTTTCTCGCTGGTTACATATCTGTGATTGCTCGAGGGGAAAAAGTTGATGGAGAAGCGCTTTTAGTTGGCTCACAGTGGTCGGCTGCGGCAATTGCCACAGAATCATCCATACCTCCACACTGGAAAGAAGTGAATAGATGAAAAGAGCACTTGTTACCGGAGCTAGCCGGGGGATTGGTAAAGAGATTGCAACAGGGTTATGTGATGAGGGATATCAAATAATTGCTGTATCTCGTGATCTCTCTGGCAGTGATTCACGATTTATCAATATCGAAGGTGATATCTCAAATCTGGATTTTATTGATCAGCTAGCTTCTAGAGTTATTCAAGATTTTGGGCATATCGATGTTTTGATAAATGCAGCGGGT
>CAIZHT010000202.1 GCA_903932885.1 uncultured Actinomycetes bacterium | reverse complement strand
AATTTCGACAGCACCTGGTTGATCTGTTGAAAGACGAGTAAGCGTTCCAGAAAATTGTCTATATAGCCCCATCGAAAATACGATTGCCATACATCCAACGAAGAAATATGTAGGAAATGCAAATGCCTTGCCAGCCTCTTTGACTCCACGCAAATTTCCGTAAGTAAGAAGAATAATGACTGCAAAAATCATTGGCATTTTCCAACTGATCAGCCCAGGAAATGTGGAAATGATTGCTGCAACACCAGCAGCAGCTTGGATTGCAAGAGTTACGATGTAGTCGAGCATGAGTGCAACTGCTGCAATTTGTGCAACAACTGGACCGAAGTTATCTCTTGCAACAATGTATGCACCACCAGTTTTGGTGTAAACATCAATTACGTTTCTGTATGAAAGCGTAATAATTAATAAAATCACTAGCACGACAGCAGTCATTGGCATCAAAATCGCAAATGCAGCTAAACCAAATGCTGGAAGTAAGGCAATGAGTATTTGTTCGCTGCCATAAGCAGAAGAAGAAATACAGTCAGAAGAGAGAATTCCGAGGGCGTAACGCTTTCCTAAACGCTGATGACCTAGTGAATGTCGATTGAGCGCACCGCCTAAAAACCGACGCTTAATTCTGTACGAAAGTGGATCACTTACATGTGCGTGATCTTGCAACGCAACAGGTTCTGGCGCGCCATCGGTCCAAGATTTTGGCACTGAAAACTCCTTTGCGCGACGCCACTAGCGCCTCATATTGCGAACTTAGTATGCTCATCTTATGCGCACTCAAATGTATATCGATGGTCAATGGGTCGATGGCATTGGGAAAATGCCAGTTTATGATCCCAGCGACGGCTCAGTAATTGCTGAAGTTGCCCTAGCCGGAGATAAGGAATGCGAAGCAGCTCTCGCAGCAGCGGATAAAGCGGCTGCTTCATGGGCAAAAAGTGCTCCACGGGTTCGCGCGGAAATCTTGCGCAAAGCATTCGAAATAATGACGGCAGAAGCAGATTCCATTGCAACCATTGTTTCTAAAGAAAATGGGAAAGTTCTCAGCGATGCGAAAGGGGAAGTTCTCTATGCCGCCGAATTCTTCCGTTGGTTCTCAGAAGAGGCCGTTCGCGTTTCTGGTGATTTTCGTAAATCCCCAAGCGGTGATAAGCGAATCCTTGTAACCCACCAACCTATTGGTGTTTCACTCCTAATTACTCCATGGAATTTCCCAGCAGCAATGGCTACTCGCAAAATAGGTCCAGCTATTGCCGCCGGTTGCACAATGATTTTGAAACCAGCAAGTGAAACCCCTCTAACCGCGCTCGCAATCGTTGACATCATGGAACGCGCAGGAGTTCCAAAGGGTGTTATAAATATTATTTTGCCTGAAAAAGTTGGAGCATCAATTTCTAAAATGCTCCACGATCCACGCCTTCGTAATCTTTCATTCACTGGATCAACCGAAGTCGGACGTATCTTGCTCAAAGATGCAGCAGATCGCGTTATTCGCTGTTCTATGGAACTTGGTGGCAACGCACCATTTGTTGTATTTGATGATGCAGATATTCCTGCTGCAGTTCAAGGTTTGATGCTTGCAAAGATGCGCAATGGTGGCGCAGCATGTACAGCTGCAAATCGAGTTTATGTTCAACGCCCAGTAGCCCAAGAATTCGTTGCCGAATTTAGTAAAGCAATGGGTGCACTCGTGATGGGTAAAGGAACGGATTCTGGTGTGCAACTCGGCGCCAGTGTTTCGATGAAAGAGCGTAATAAGATTGCAGAGTTAGTAACTAATGCAGTCAAGGCTGGAGCAAAAGTTATTACTGGTGGCACGACACCGGCAGGTGATGGCGCTTTCTATCCAGCAACAGTTATTACCTGCGAAAAAGACAATGACATTTTGCGCCACGAAGTTTTTGGCCCAGTCGCACCGATAGTTACTTTTGATACCGATGAAGAAGCTATCGCACTCGCTAATGACACTGATTTTGGTCTCATTAGTTATGTATTTTCGGGCGACCTTGCTCGCAGTATTCGTACGGCGGAGGCAATCGAATCAGGAATGGTTGCAATCAACCGCGGAGTTATTTCAGATCCAGCAGCGCCATTTGGCGGGGTAAAACAAAGCGGATTAGGCCGTGAAGGTGGCTTCGATGGAATTCATGAATTCTTGGAGACAAAATACATTGGAGTCGAGATTTAAATTACTCTACATCCAGAATTGTAGATGCCTCAGTGTGTGCAAAAAATCCAGACAAGTCACGCATTTTGTCCTGCTTGCGCCAGCCTATTCGGGTCCGACCAATGTTCACAAAAGACTCTCCGTTGTCGTGTGAAATCTTAAACTTACAGTCAAAAAATTCTAACTTGTAGAAACCAATACTGTTCTTAATTGGGACTCTAATAGTTTTAGCTCTAAGCAACTCAATAGCTTGCTTTCGATATCTCTCTGACTGGGATTCTCCTAAATCCAAGATTAGCCCAAAAAATCTCTCCTCCCACTCAGATTTTTCAGCACCAGAGTAATCATTCATGTTCCTACTTTATCTCACGTGCCACACTTTAGGGGTTTTGATTTATTTGAACGCGCTTTAACTGTTCTTAGCAACTTTCCGTTGATCTTTGCTTCAGAAAAAGCAACGCCATAGTATGTGGTTTCTTGTTCATTCATACATTCTCGATACGTTTGCCAATTCTTTACCCTGAATCCTGACGACTTAGGGTTAGCCGGATCAGTCCGGAATTCTTTGACAAAATGATCGGAGAATCGTCCTACTTTGTAGATCGTTACAGTCAAAATCACATTATTCTGCAAGAAATTACATCTAGATTCAGCATCGACCTTTACCGCTCGAATACCTCTCCGTTCCTGCAGGAATGTAGAAATATGTGGATCACCCACTTCGATGAAGCATCGAGTTTTTGGTCCCAGTGAATCAGCAGCCGTTGATATAGCAGTGAAGTGATTGGATAGAAGGAATAAGGTGAATAACAGAGTGGATATTCTTTTCGTAGGAATTTTCATTCCGTAAGGGTGGAGAATTCTTTCGAGAGACGTAAAAGTTATCCACAATCAACCTTCTTGCGGAGGATGAGGGATTTATCCCCTTCAACCTGGGTAATTCCCCGTTTTTTAGGTAAACAGGTCATAACAATGAAAATACTGGAGTTATGGCCAAGTGACAACCAATTTTAGAGAAATAAGTTAGATAATTTACAAATGCGTCAAACTTTCCAGAATCTAAGAAGAGTTACTCTTGCAACTTCTCTCTTGGCGGTTCTTGCGGGAATACTTGCGAAGCTTTCTTTAACCAAAGGCGATCTCTT
>CAIZHT010000201.1 GCA_903932885.1 uncultured Actinomycetes bacterium | reverse complement strand
TCTCGCCGGATTTGGTTTTATCGCAGGAGCAACCCTCTTTGCCTTTGCCTGGTTCACTGTTTCAATTCCAGATCCGAATGCATATGTAAATAGCCAATCAACAATTATTCAGTATTCCAACGGAACTGAGATTGGACGTATCGGCACTCAAAATCGCCAGATACTTCCACTTGCAAAGATTCCAATGAAGATGCGTTATGCAGTTATGGCAGCGGAAGACCGTAATTATTATTCGAACCGCGCATTTAGCCCTACAGGTATTGCGAGAGCAATCCTCAACAATTTGAAGTCCGGCTCTCTCAATGGCGAGGGTGGATCGACGATTACCCAGCAATATGCGAAGACAGCATTTTTAACACCCAGCCGAACGGTTCAGCGAAAGATTAAAGAACTCGTTATTTCGCTCAAGCTTGAGAATGCGCTGACGAAAGATCAGATCCTCGAGAATTATCTCAACACCATCTACTTTGGCCGCGGCTCCTACGGAGTACAAACCGCTGCGCAGCAGTACTTCAATAGAAATGTAGATCAACTTTCACTATCTCAGATTGCAGTCATCGCAAGTATCTTGCGCTCGCCTGGTTACTACGACCCTGCGCTCTCTAAAGAGAATAAGGTGCGATTAGAGAATCGCTTTACATATGTAATCCAAGGAATGCTTGATAAGAAGTGGATAACCGAGGCAGAAGCGAAAGCTGCAAAGATGCCAGTGGTAACACCACGAACAACTTCGGGTCAGCTCAGCGGTCCTAAGGGTTACATCATTGACGCAGTTCAGAAAGAGTTGAGCAAACTTGGCTTCACGCAAGATCAATTACTTGTCGGCGGATATGTCATTAAGACAACCCTCGAAGCTCGTGCACAGAGATCTGCAGTCGATGCAGTAAATAAGCTCTACCCAACAAAGGCGCCAGATAATCTCCACATCGCACTGGTTGCAATTCGACCAGGTACTGGCGAAGTAATCGCTATGTATGGCGGAAAAGATTATGTAGTTCGCCAATTAAATGATGCAACGCAATCGATTGCACTTGCCGGCTCTACATTTAAGCCATTTGCACTGGTTGCAGCCCTTGAGGCAGGTATCCCACTGACTTCAATGTGGAATGGCGATTCACCACAAATATTTGATGATTTAGGAAAGCCGTACGAAGTATCCAATTATGGCAATGAAGGTTGGGGACAAGTCGATCTCTTAAGTGCAACTCAGCACTCAATTAACACTGTCTATGTTCCACTTGCGATGAAAGCGGGAATGGATAAAGTTGTTGATGCAGCTCGCAGAGCAGGAATCCCAGAGAGCGTTGCAATGATTGCAACTCCATCTGTAGCCCTCGGTGTTGCAAGCCCACACGTCATCGATGTAACTAACTCATATGCAACATTTGCAGCGCAAGGTATTTATTCAAAGCCGTACATGGTTGCATCTGTAACTGGTCCAAATAAGGGCGTCTTATATGAAGGAAAGGCACAGACCCAAGAGGTATTCGGTAGGGAAGTTATGGCCGATCTAACCTATGCGCTCAAGAGCGTAGTAAATGGCGGAACCGGTGGAGCTGCACTTTCTCTAGGTCGACCAGCTGCAGGCAAGACCGGAACATCACAATCAAATGCATCTGCATGGTTTAGCGCATACACACCGCAACTCGCTGCATCGGTTGCACTATTCCGCGATAGCGCATCTGAATCACTTAACGGTATCGGTGGGCTAACTTCGGTAACGGGTGGAACTTTCCCTGCGCGAATCTGGACTGCATTTATGAAGGGCGCGCTCAAGGGCGAACCAGTGATGACTTTCCCCGCACCAGCAAATGTTGGTGGGCTCGATCCCGTCGTAATGACAAGCGGCGGCGTACAAACTCCGAAGAAGTAGTTTTCGATGCGCGTATCTCTCCGCGTAGTATTACTGCTCGCTCTCTTTACATCACTCTTAAGTTTTGCAAAATTCAATTACTGCGCCGCTGATGATTGGCAAACACCCGGGCAATATATTCATGCTTGTTACTCCGATATCCCAGCTCTCTATGGTGAACGAGAGCTAGATACAGGCCGTTGGTCCTATAGCGATGCAGAGAACTCTGTCGAATATCCGGTGGTACAAGGCGCAATCATGTGGCTTACTGCCAAAGTTATTCCTACTGGAGTCCATAACTACTTCTACGGAAATGTCGCACTTCTAGCACTTTTATTTATATTTATAGCTTTTGTTCTTTACAGAATCAGTCCGGAGTTTGGATATTTACTTCCGCTGGCCCCTGCGGCAGTTGCATCGCTCTATATCAATTGGGATTTGTGGGCTATTGCAACGATGATGATTGCAATCTACTTATTTGATAGAGAGAAGATTTTGCTGAGCGCAGCGCTTCTCGGAATTTCGATCTCAACAAAGTTTCTCCCGATTTTCTTACTTATTCCTATTGCACTTATCTTCTTTAGACAAGAGAAGATTCAGAACTTCCTAAAGTATTTAGCAGTAGTAATCGCAACTTTTGTAGCAATCAATGCTCCAGTATTTCTCAC
>CAIZHT010000200.1 GCA_903932885.1 uncultured Actinomycetes bacterium | reverse complement strand
TACGCCTCCTAAATATTTTTAGGAGCTACACGTGCGCATCAATGAATTAGAGCTAACTAATTTTCGCTCGTACCCGAAATTAAAGTTGGAACTAAAAAAAGGCGTAAACACTTTTATTGGAGATAACGGTTCAGGCAAAACTAATATCGCTGAAGCACTTATTTATTTAGCTTTTCTTTCATCACATCGCGTTTCAAGCAACCAACCCCTTATTACCCTTGGCGCAACACAAGCAATAATTCGTGCAGAGATAGAAAAAGATGGGCGCACCCTTCAGGTCGATCTAGAGATCAATCTCAATAAAGCCAATCGCGCCCGACTCAACCAAAACCCAACACGGAGTCAACGCGAGATATTAGGCGCCTGCCAGATTATTTATTTCTCTCCTGAAGATTTGGATTTAGTGCGCGGAGATCCATCAACCCGGCGCGATTTCCTAGACCGCTTACTTATTACACGTAGCCCGCGCCTAGCTGGAGTAATCGCCGACTATGAACGAGTTGTAAAACAGCGTAACGCTCTTCTAAAAACACGATCATCACAGAGCGCTCTTATTCCTTGGAATGAACAACTTATAAAATTTGGGGCAGCGCTTACGGCAGAGCGAGTTGCTTTAGTTGAAGCACTCAATCCTTTTGTCACAACAAACTACGCACAACTAAACGAAGTAAAAAAAGCATCTATTGCTTATAAATGCAGCACCGAAGGCGTCTCCTCTAATTTTGAAAATAACACAATTGCACTTTCCGCGCGGTTGGAAGAAGTTGCTTATCAAGAGATAGAGCGTGGAGTCTCACTTATCGGCCCGCACAGAGATGATTTAGAGTTACACCTAGGGGATTTCCCGGCAAAAGGGTATGCAAGCCACGGAGAATCATGGTCGATGGCAATCTCCCTGCGGTTAGCCTCATTTAATTTATTGAAAAATGATGGTTCAGAACCAATTTTAATACTTGATGATATTTTCGCAGAGCTAGATATCTCTAGAAGAGAACAACTCATTCACGCGACAACAATTGCCGAGCAAACAATCATCACAACTGCTGTAGAAGCAGATCTACCAAAAGAACTTTTGAGTGAGAAATATTATGTAACACCCGGTTTAGTAAAGAAAGGAAAAAGCTAATGTCCAAACGCGATTTAGCTATTGACCTTTTCAAAAGTTTTAAGACGGGATACTCAAAAAAATTTAGAACCACTGCTCCTATTGTGCAAAAAGAACGAAAAGATAATGGTGACCCAGAACTGATTAGCGATCTAGTAACAAATCTTATTCAAGAACGAGATTGGAAAGGCGGGATTGCAGAGGGAACGTTGTATACAACGTGGCCCGAAATCGTCGGCGCTGATATCGCTTCACACACAACCCCACTTTCAATTCTTGAGGGCGTGCTTACTGTGCAAACAAGTTCAACTGCATGGGCAACACAACTCACGATGGTCTCTAACGAATTACTCGCAACGATTCAAAAAAGCGCCTCAGGCGCCTTGGTCGAATCCTTGGTTTTCATCGGCCCCCATGCCCCAAATTGGAAAAAAGGGATCCGAACAATTCGAGGCGCTCGAGGTCCTCGCGACACCTACGGTTGAGCGTAAAAAGGGTTATTTCTTCACCTTCTCTTGTAGGAACCCTCACCCATAAGCCAAACGTGCGCCAAATAGGGTCACCAAGCCTTCTTACGAGTATTACTACTCTTGTTTTACCGATAGGATAAGAGACCGCTAGATGGGAAATTCGCCTCTAGCGCCATTTTAAGGGCAAAAGGAGTCTAGTGAGCGAGAAGCCAGGCACATATAACGCCAGCGCGATCACCGTACTCGAAGGCCTTGAGGCGGTTCGCAAACGCCCCGGCATGTATATCGGTTCCACAGGTGAGCGAGGACTACACCACCTCGTTTATGAAATCGTTGATAACTCAGTTGATGAGGCACTCGCTGGATACTGCTCTGAAATAAATGTAACGCTTATGGAAAATGGTGGCGTTGAAGTAATTGATAACGGCCGCGGAATCCCAGTAGATATTCACCCAGTTGAAAAAAAACCAGCACTTGAAGTTGTGCTCACAGTTTTACATGCTGGCGGAAAATTTGGAGATGGTGGTTACTCAGTCTCTGGTGGACTCCATGGCGTAGGCGTCTCTGTCGTAAATGCATTAAGTTCTGATCTTTCGGTAATTGTGCAACGAGATGGAAGTTTTTGGTATCAAGATTACAAACTTGGCGTTCCAACAGCACCGGTTCGCAAAGGCGATGAATCTAGTAAAACCGGAACAACAGTTAAATTCTGGCCATCCGAGGAAATTTTTGAAACAACAGATTACTCATTTGAAATTCTTTCAACACGTTTTCGCGAAATGGCATTTCTCAACAAAGGTTTGATTCTCACATTAACAGATATGCGCCCAGGACATGTTGATGAAAAAGGCGAGCAACTTACTGTTCGCTACCAATATCAAGGTGGTATTGCAGACTTTGTAAAACACCTCAACTCCACACGCGGCGAGACCCATAAATCAATCATCTCTTTTAGCTCTGAAGATACAAAGAGAAAAATCGCGCTCGAAGTTTCTATGCAATGGAATGCCGGCTTTACAGAATCTGTATATACATTTGCTAACACCATTCACACACATGAAGGTGGAGCACACGAAGAAGGTTTCAGAACTGCGCTCACTTCAATTGTAAATAAATTTGGAGAAGAACAAGGTTTTATCCGCAAGAAGGAAGATCGCCTAACAGGTGATGATGTTCGTGAAGGTCTCACAGCAATCGTCTCAATCAAATTAGCAGAGCCACAATTTGAAGGACAAACAAAAACTAAACTTGGAAACACCGAAGCAAAATCATTTACTCAAAAAGTTGTAAACGAAGAACTTGCAACATGGTTTGAACAAAACCCCACAGAAGGTAAAGAAATTGTTCGCAAAAGTATTGATGCCGCCGCAGCGCGAGTAGCTGCACGCAAAGCACGCGACCTTTCACGCAACCGCAAAGGCTTACTAGAAGGCCGCGGAATGCCTGGAAAATTAGCTGATTGCCAATGGACCGATCCTGAAAAATGCGAGCTATACATTGTTGAAGGTGACTCTGCGGGTGGTTCAACTAAAGGTGGACGCGATTCACGAAATCAAGCAGTGCTACCTATCCGTGGAAAAATTCTTAATGTTGAAAAAGCGCGAATTGATCGCGTACTACAAAACAACGAAGTACAAGCCCTTATTACAGCACTGGGTACAGGCGTTCATGATGATTTTGATATTGCGAAGTTGCGCTACCACAAAATTATTTTGATGGCTGATGCTGATGTCGACGGACAACACATTAGAACCCTATTGCTCACACTTCTCTTTAGGTTTATGCGCCCACTTATCGAACACGGTTATGTTTACTTTGCACAACCACCCCTTTATAAATTGAAGTGGGGCGGTAAAGAACCAGTTCAATATGCATTCTCAGATCGCGAACGTGATGGCTTTATTAAACTCGGTCTTGAAGCCGGTAAACGTTTACCTAAAGAAGATGGAATTCAGCGCTTCAAAGGTTTGGGCGAGATGCCAGCAAAAGAACTTTGGGATACAACAATGGATCCAGAGCACCGAGTATTAATTCGAGTAACACTAGAAGATGCTGCAGCAACAGATGATCTCTTCTCTGTTCTTATGGGCGAAGATGTAGAACAACGCCGCGCATTTATTCAACGAAATGCTAAAGATGTTAGATTCTTGGATATCTAGGAAGCGCCATGGAAGAAAATAAAGATTTCGACAGAATCGAAACAGTTGATCTCCAAGTTGAGATGGCGCGCTCTTATTTAGATTATGCAATGAGCGTTATTGTCGGACGCGCACTTCCAGATATTAGAGATGGATTGAAACCGGTTCACCGCCGCGTTCTTTATGCAATGTATGACGCTGGATATCGCCCCGATAAGGGTTACTACAAATCATCACGCATCGTCGGTGATGTTATGGGTAATTACCATCCGCACGGAGATGGAGCTATTTATGACACTGTTGTTCGCTTAGCTCAACATTGGTCACTGCGCTATCCACTCATTGATGGCAATGGAAACTTCGGCTCCCCTGGTAACGATCCAGCGGCAGCAATGCGTTATACAGAGGCTCGCCTTTCTCCTATAGCTATGGAGATGATGCGCGATATTGATGAAGATACAGTCAATTTTGTTGCGAACTACGATGGGCGATCTCAAGAGCCAACAGTTCTACCAAGTCGTTTCCCAAACTTATTAGTAAATGGCAGCGCAGGTATTGCAGTTGGAATGGCTACAAATATTCCACCACATAACCTTCGTGAAATCGGCGAGGGTGTTGCCTGGGCACTTGCACACCCTGAGGCAAAACCAGATGAACTACTTACACAGTTATTAAAAATTGTAAAAGGCCCAGACTTTCCAACAAAAGCACTTATTGTCGGCCGCACAGGAATCGAAAGCGCGTATCGCACAGGACGCGGATCAATCACAATGCGCGCTGTTGTGCAAGTAGAAGAAATAAATAAGCGAACATGTTTAGTTATCTCTGAGCTTCCATACCAAGTAAACCCAGATAACCTTGCGCTAAAAATTGCTGAACTTGTCAAAGATGGAAAAATCAAAGGTATTGCAGATGTTCGCGACGAAGGCAATGAGCGTTTAGGACAACGTCTTGTAATTGTGCTTCAAAGTTCAGCGATTCCAAAAGTAGTACTCAACAACCTTTACAAGCAGACACAACTCCAGGACACATTTGGTGCGAATATGTTGGCACTCGTCGATGGAGTACCGCGCACACTGCGCCTTGATGAATTTATTCGTTTCTATATCGACCACCAGGTAGAAGTTATTGTCCGCCGCACTAAATTCCGCTTAGTTGAAAAAGAGAAGCGCGCACATATTCTTCTTGGATATCTCAAAGCGCTAGATGCCCTCGATGCCGTCATTGCTTTGATTCGTGCAAGTACAACACCTGAAGAAGCTCGTACAGGCTTGATGAAATTACTTGATGTTGATGAGATCCAAGCAAATGCAATTCTTGATATGCAGTTGCGCAGAATTGCAGCACTTGAGCGCCAGAAGATCAATGATGAATATGAAGGACTCATGGCCGACATCATTGAACTCAACGCAATCCTTGCAAGCCCTGAAAAACAGCGTGAAATAATCAAAACAGAGCTTGAAGAGTTAGTTACTAAATATGGCGATGAGCGCCGCACGCAGATAGTTGCAAGCGAGGGTGATTTCTCTGCAGAAGATTTAATTCCTGACCAGGATGTAGTTGTAACAATTACTCGTGGTGGTTACTCAAAGCGCACAATGGCAGATCTTTACAGGTCTCAACGCCGCGGCGGTCGTGGAGTAAAGGGTGCCGCTCTCAAGGAAGATGATGTTGTAGATCATTTCTTTGTTGCATCAACTCACGACTGGTTACTCTTCTTTACAAACCAAGGACGTGTGTACCGCACAAAAGTTCACGAATTACCAGATGCAGGGCGCGATGCCCGAGGACAACATGTTGCAAACCTCATGGCATTCAAACCAGATGAGAAGATTGCACAAGTTCTTTCGATTAAAGATTATGAAATTTCACCATTCTTAGTTCTTGCAACAAGGAGCGGTCTTGTAAAGAAGACGCCATTGAGCGAATATGACTCACCGCGCACAGGCGGACTTATTGCGATTTCCCTCAAAGATAGCGACGAAGTTGTAAGCGCATCGCTTATGAATGTGGGAGATGAATTACTACTCGTCTCCAGTAAGGGAATGTCATTGCGTTTTGTAGTCGATGACGAATCCTTACGACCAATGGGGCGCTCAACTAGCGGCGTTATTGGAATGAAGTTTAAGAAAGATGATGAGTTGCTAACAATGGCTCGTATAGATACATCACTGGCAACAGATTCATATGTATTTACTGCAACCGATGGTGGTTACGGAAAGAAAACCCCTATCGATGAATATCGAGTTCAAGGTAGAGGCGGCATCGGAATCAAGGCTGCAAAAATTGATGAAGATTCCAGAGGATCATTAGTCAGTGCATTAGTTCTTCGTAATGAAGATGAAGTGCTTGCAATTACATCGGCAGGCACAGTGATGCGAACACCTGCTGCAGAGGTTCGCCAAACAGGGCGTGACTCAATGGGTGTGCGATTGGTCAATCTCGACGATGGTGTGAGCCTGCTTTCGGTGACCAAAAACAGCGAAGATGAGATTTCTCCGAAAAATCAGTAGGGTAAGAGCCTGAGTTTGGGCTCACGCATAGTTCAAGGTAACCTTGCGCATCTGTGATTGCGTCTAACGCAATTACGGGCCTATAGCTCAGCCTGGTTAGAGCGCTTCCCTGATAAGGAAGAGGTCGATGGTTCGAGTCCATCTAGGCCCACCCCGCTCAACACGGGGACCTAGCTCAATTGGTAGAGCACTGCCTTTGCAAGGCAGGGGTTAGGGGTTCGATTCCCCTGGTCTCCACAAGTACGTCGACGATATATAAAACTAATCAAAAGAAAGCGGTTCATTCATGTCAACAAATACTGCAACTCTCCACACTTCAATGGGCGACATTGTTATTGAACTTTTTCCAAACCATGCACCAAAGACAGTTGCAAACTTTGTTGAACTCGCAACAGGTGCTCGCGAATGGGTAGATCCACGCACTGGTGAAAAATCAACTGCAAATTTGTATGACGGCACAGTTTTCCACCGCGTTATTGATGGCTTCATGATTCAAGGCGGAGATCCACTTGGTCAAGGAACGGGTGGACCAGGTTACAAATTTGCAGATGAATTTCATGGAGAACTAACTTTTGATCGCCCATACATTCTTGCAATGGCTAATTCAGGACCAGGAACAAACGGTTCACAATTCTTTATCACTGTTGCGCCAACGACGTGGTTGAATCGCAAGCACAGCATTTTTGGCGAAGTAAAGGATTCCGCTAGCCAGGCTGTAGTTGACGCTATTGGTAAAGCAAAGACAGGGCCACAAGATCGCCCATCAACGCCAATTACAATCAATAGCGTTAGCGTCAAATAATCTAAATCGCGCTGATGAAGCGTTCTGCAACTCTTGTTCTGATCACAATTATTTGTGCTGCTTACTTAGTGCAGCTTCTTGTTCCAAATTTAGAGCAACAACTATTTCTTATCAAAGAGGCATTCCTCAACGACGGACAAATACATGGAACCGCACGTGGTGAGTGGTATCGGTTACTCACTGTTGCACTCACACATGGTGGAATTTTCCACCTTGGATTTAATATGTATGCATTGATGGTTTTAGGAAATCCAATTGAAGCGGCATTTGGAAAAGAAAAATTCCTTGCAATATTTTTTCTCTCACTACTGAGCGGATCGTTGGTATCGAATTATTTTGCAGCCGCCAACCAACCATCCGTAGGTGCATCCGGGGCAGTCTTTGGACTCTTCGGGGCGATGGCAGTTGTTGGACGAAAAATTGGCGCAGATATTCGATCTATTGCAGTCATAGTTGGAATTAACTTCGCATTTGGATTTGCATTAGGTGGCGTTGATTGGCGTGCACATCTGGGTGGACTTATCGGGGGAGCAATCGCTTCAACACTCTTGCTTCGTCAAAGAGGGTAAAACTTTATCCACAGAAGTTATCCACCGTGTGGAGAATTACATGCGTGTAATTAGCGCCATTTCGTAGCGAGGGAGAATCCCACGCCAATAAACGAGAATCCGACGATCATGTTCCATGCACCAATACCTGGGATTGGAAAACGAGTCTGAGTGACATAGAAAGTCACAATCCAGAGAAGACCGATCAAAAATGCAGTCACCATTGTTGGAGCAAGCCAGGCAGGGCTCTCAAGTGGTGCTTGTGGAGCATGCACAGCGACTTCTTGCTCGTGTGTGCGCTGTTCAACGACCTTTTTACGCAATCTCGACTTTGGCATAAGGCGAAGTTACACCAGATTGGCCCCAAATGAAAAGGAGAGTGAGGCCAGCGCCGATAGGAGAGAATGAGCGCGTGGCGACCAAAATCCTTGTAGTCGATAACTATGACTCCTTTGTCTACAACCTTGTGCAATACCTAGCCCAACTTGGCGCTGAATGTACAGTCGTTAGAAATGACGAAGTAGAAGCGAGTGAGGCTAAAAATTACGACGGAGTTCTTATTTCTCCTGGACCCGGAACACCAGAGCGCGCAGGAGTTTCAATCGCGATGATCACATACTGCGCAGAAAATAATATTCCACTCTTCGGTGTCTGCCTTGGACATCAAGCAATTGGTGTTGCATTTGGTGCAACAGTTTCGCGCGCGCCAGAATTACTCCACGGAAAAACTTCTCAAGTAAATCACCAAGGCGGTGGCGTTTTAGTTAATCTCCCATCTCCATTTACAGCAACTCGATATCACTCACTTGCCGTTGAACGAGATACTGTCCCGCCAGAAATTGAAATTACTGGTTCAACAGATTCAGGAATTGTCATGTCGATGCGGCATACGAAATTTCCAATCGAAGGCGTGCAGTTCCATCCAGAATCTGTATTGACAGAGCATGGTCATCACATGCTTGCCAATTGGCTTACTCAATGTGGCGACAAAAATGCACAAAGCAAAGCTGTAGGTCTATCACCAGTTGTCGGCAAAAAATAATTACGGAGTTTTATTTATTGTAATTGTTACAGATTTGCCGATTGTTTGAGTTGTTCCACCATCAGGTGCTTGACGAATTACAACACCTGTTGGTTGATCAGGATCGCTCGCCTCTAATTCATTGATAAGGAAACCAGCTTGGACCAGAAGAGTCTTAGCTTGTATGCCATCAATACCAATGAGATCAGGAACTTCAACTTCACCGCTTGCAATCTGCAATACAACACCGCTGCCGGCAGTAATTGTTGACCCTGGCTCGGGTGTAACTTTCAAAACAGTTCCCTGAGCCTCATCGGATGGAACAGCCTCAGTAAGTGAGACAACTAAACCTGCAGCCGAAAGTGATGCGCGTGCATCTTGTAGTGATAACCCAACTAGATCTGTAGGAACAACAGAATCACCTGGGCCATCAGAAATTGTGAGCACAACACCGGATCCAGATTTCACACGTGTTGTTGCTAAAGGAATTTGGCTAGCGACTCGATCTTTCGGGATACGAGAATCGTGCGCTCTGGTAACGGTAACAACATAATCAGAGAGCAATGCACGTGCAGCAACTTCTGTGAGGCCAACAACATTTGGGATTTCATTACCGACGGAGGGCTCACCTGGGCGTGAAGCAAATAAACCTGCCCCAGCAACAGCTATTACCAAAATAGAGGCTGCGATAACACTCAATAAGGTTCGGCGGTTTATTGGCTTTTTCACCATCTTTGTTGTGACGGTTTCACCAGAATGTATTTTGAATAAATCATCGAGCATCAAACCAGCCGATTGGTACCTATCTTCTGCTTTTTTAGCTAGTGCTACAGATAAAAGTATGTCGATTCCCTCAGGCAGCGTTGGTTCAATTTTGCTTGGTAGCGCTAATTCTCCCGAAACATGTTGGTATGCAATAGAGACAGGTGTATCACCAGTAAATGGCGGCTGCCCTGTTAGAACTTCGTAAAGCAAACAACCAGTGGAGTAAATATCGCTACGTGCATCGGCGATTTCGCCCAGCGCTTGCTCGGGAGATAAATACTGAGCAGTTCCGACAATGTTCCAGGTACTTGTAAGAGTTGCACCTAAATCATCGAGAGCGCGAGCAATACCAAAATCCATAACCTTTACATCACCTTGATCGGTAATCATGATGTTTGCAGGCTTTATATCTCGATGCACAATTCCGCGCTCGTGTGAATATTCCAACGCCGCAAGAATTCCTTCGCCAATTTCTAGCGCGCGTGCAAGTGGAATTCGTTCGCCACGATGAATGAGGTCACGCAATGTATGTCCAGAGACTAATTCCATAACAATGTATGGCGCAGGTTCTTCACCAGAGTCATAAACAGCCACGATTCCAGGATGATTGAGACCAGCTGCTGCAAATGCTTCTTTGCGAAAACGAGCGACAAAAGAAGGATCGCGCGCAAGATCGCTACGCAATACTTTTACAGCTACCTCGCGCGCAAGGCGTTGATCATGGGCTCTGTAGACATCAGCCATTCCGCCAGTGCCAATCATTTCGCCCAGAACGTAGCGGCCGCCCAACGTTAGATTCATCATTGCGCGGCCCCAATAAAGTGCGTTAATACTTCACTTGAAGCAACTACATCGGCAATGATTATAGAAATATTGTCAGGCGCACCATTGATATAAGTGGCGTC